>CAZCWA010000484.1:0-4161 GCA_964502265.1 uncultured Myxococcaceae bacterium
TCAGAGCGTGGCCGGCTCATTGTCGGCGGATAGGCCGTCCTCGGACACGTGTTCAGGGGGGACGACTCGCTTCCCGGCCGAGCGACGCGGCCAGCCCGCTGCCCAGCCGTGCGCGGCGGCAGTTGATCCGCACCTGTACCCGTGTTCAGGCTCCAGGAGATGGACCCGCTCGCCCCGCTCCCCGAGTCCGACACGCTGGACCGCTTCCACCCGCTGGTGCGGCGGTGGTTCGCCACGCGCCTGGGCACTCCCTCCGAGCCCCAGCGCCGCGGCTGGCCGCTCATCGGCTCCGGGCACCACGTCCTCATCGCCGCGCCCACCGGCTCGGGGAAGACGCTCGCCGCGTTCCTCGCCTGCCTGGACGCGCTGCTGCGGCGGGCGCTCGACGGGTCCCTGGAGGACCGCACCTACGCCGTCTATGTCTCGCCGCTGAAGGCCCTGGGCAACGACGTGCAGAAGAACCTTCTCGGCCCGCTCGGCGAGCTGTGGGCGATGGCGCGAGATGAGGGCCAGACGCTTCCGGACCTTCGGGTCTCGGTGCGGACCGGTGACACGCCCGCCTCCGAGCGCGCGCGGATGACGAAGACGCCGCCGCACATCCTCATCACCACGCCCGAGTCGCTCTACCTCGTGCTCACCGCCGCGAAGGCCCGCGAGTCGCTCCGCGCGGTGGAGACGGTGATCGTCGACGAGATCCACGCCCTCGCCCGGGACAAGCGCGGCGCCCACCTCGCGCTCTCGCTGGAGCGTCTGGAAGCGCTCTGCACCGGGAAGGCACCGCAGCGGGTGGGCCTGTCCGCCACGCAGCGGCCGCTGCCGCTCATCGCCTCCTACCTCGTCGGGAACGATCGACCGTGCGAGCTGGTGGAGGTGGGGCACACGCGCCCCTGGGAACTCTCGGTGGAGGTGCCGGACGGGGAGCTGGGCGCGGTGGCCTCGCACGAGATGTGGGGGCAGATCTACGACCGCCTCGTCGCATTGGCGGAGGGGCACCGGACGATCCTCGTCTTCGCCAACACCCGGAAGTTGGCGGAGCGGGTGGCGCACGACGTGGGCGAGCGGCTGGGGCCGGGGTTGGTCGCCGCCCACCACGGGAGTATGTCGCGCGAGCTGCGCCTGGTCGCCGAGGAGAAGCTCAAGCGCGGCGAGCTGCGGATCATGGTCGCCACCGCGTCGCTCGAGCTGGGCATCGACATCGGCAGCATCGACCTCGTGTGTCAGCTCGGGACGCCGCGCTCCATCGCCGCGTTCCTCCAGCGGGTGGGCCGCGCCGGTCACCAGTACGGCGGCATCTCGCGCGGCATCCTCTTCGCCCTCACCCGCGACGAGCTGGTGGAGTGCGCCGCGCTGGTGCGGGCGGTGCGCGAGGGAGACCTCGACCGGGTACGGATGCCGCAGAAGCCGCTCGACGTGCTCGCCCAGCAGCTCGTCGCCGCCTGCGCCGCGGACGAGTGGAAGGAGAGCGATCTGCTCGCGCTCGTCCGCCGCGCGCATCCTTATAGAGACCTCACCCCCGCCGAGTTCGAGCAGACGGTGCACATGCTCGCCGAGGGCGTCTCCTCCCGCCGGGGCCGCGCGCGGGTGCACCTCCACCGCGACCGCGTGAACGGCATGCTGCGGGCGAGGAAGGGCGCACGGATCACCGCCGTCACCAACGCCGGCACCATCCCCGACACCTTCAACTACCCGGTGGTGGCGGAGCCGGAGGGCATCGTGGTCGGCACGCTCGACGAGGACTTCGCGGTGGAGAGCACCACCGGCGATGTCTTCCTGCTGGGCACGACCGCGTGGCGGTTCCAGCGCATCATGGGCGGCACGGTGAGGGTGGAGAGTGCGGCGGGCCAGGCCCCCACCGTCCCCTTCTGGCGGGGCGAGGCGCCGGCGCGCACCGATGAACTCTCCACCCACGTCTCGCGGCTGCGCGAGGAGCTGACGAGGCTCCCCCGCGAGGAGGCAGAGGCCTTTCTCCGCGATTCCGCCCGCGTGGGCCTCACCGGTCCCGCGGCGTCACACCTGGTGGCGTACCTGCGCGCGGCGGAGGCGGTGCTGGGCGGCATGCCGTCGAAGGAGCTGGTCGTCGCCGAGCGATTCTTCGACGAGGCGGGTGGGATGCAGCTCCTGCTCCACGCTCCGTTCGGCGCGCGCATCAACCGGGCGTGGGGGCTCGCGCTTCGCAAGCGGTTCTGCCGCACCTTCGACTTCGAGTTGCAGGCCGCGGCCACCGACGACGGCGTGCTCCTCTCGCTCGGCGAGCAGCACTCGTTCCCGTTGGAGGACGTCTTCGCCTTCCTCACGCCGGACACGGTGGAGGAGGTGCTCACCCAGGCGGTGCTGCAGGCGCCGCTGTTCCCCGGCCGCTTCCGCTGGTCGGCCACGCGCGCGCTGGCGCTCTCACGGTTCAGCGGCGGCAAGAAGGTCCCGCCCATCCTGCAGCGTGCGCGGGCGGAGGATCTTCTCGCGGCCGTGTTCCCCGCGCAGGTCGGCTGCCAGGACAACCACGGCGGCGGCGACATCGAGGTCCCCGACCACCCGCTGGTTACCGAGGCGATGCGCGAGTGCCTCACCGACGCGCTCGACGTGGACGGCCTGCGCGAGGTGCTGCGCGGGATGAAGGAGGGCCGCGTCCGCACCCGCGCGGTGGACCTGCCCGAGCCGTCACCGCTGGCGCATGCGCTGCTCAACTCGAACCCGTACACGTACCTCGACGAGGCGCCGCTGGAGGAGCGCCGCGCCCGCGCGGTGAGCCTTCGCCGCACGCTCTCGCCCGAGGACGCGGCCGGCTTCGGGGCGCTCGATCCCGAGGCCATCCGCCAGGTGCTCGAGGACGCGCGCCCCCCGATGCGCGACCCGGACGAGCTGCACGACGCGCTGCTCCAGCGGGTGCTGATGCCGGAGCGTGAGGCGCCGCCGGAGCATGTGCCCGCGCTCCTCTCGCAGCGGCGCGCGGCCTTCATCACCGTGTCGGACCGGCGCTTCCTCGTCGCGGCAGAGCGGGTTCCGCACGCGGAGGCGCTCTGGCCGGCCGTCCCTCGCACCGAGTGGTCGCCGCCCCTGGACCGGCTGCCCGGCGATGGCGACGTGACGCGCGAGGCGGCGGTGCTGCTGCTGGTGCGCGGGCACATGGAGGAGTGCGGACCGACCACCGCGGCCGAGCTCGCGCAGCGGACGTTGCTCCCCGAGTCCGAACTTCTCTTCGCGCTCCATGCCCTGGAGGCGGAGGGCCAGGCGCTGCGAGGCACCTTCCGTCCCGGCGGCACCGTGCTCGAGTTCTGCGACCGCCGGCTCCTCCAACGCATCCACCGGCTCACGGTGGGGAAGCTCCGGCGCGAGATCGAGCCGTTGTCCGCGCAGGACTTCATGCGCTTCCTCTTCCGGTGGCACCACCTCGACGAGGCGGATCGGCTGCGTGGCAAGGGCGGCCTGTTGCGCGCGGTCTCGCTGCTGCAGGGCTGGGAGGCGCCCGCGTCCGCCTGGGAGTCGTACCTGCTGCCGGTGCGGATGAAGCAGTACCTGCCCGAGCTGCTCGAGCGCGCGTGCTGGGAAGGGGAGGTCGCGTGGGGCCGGCTCACGCCGCGGCAGCGGGACGAGGTGAAGGCCGAGCCCGGACCCAGGCGGGGCGCCTCCCATGCGGCGGCTTCCGCGGCGGCGGTGCGAGCGATGAAGGAGGTGAGCGCGCCTCGGGAGGTCGTCTCGAGCCGCACGCCCGTCGTCACCCGAAACGCGCAGCTCACCTTCGTGCGGCGGGAGGACCTCGACTGGATGCTGGCGGCGGCGCGGGGGCCGGTGGTGCTCGACGACGGTGGGCTGCGGCTGCCCTCTTCGCTCTCGCACGCGGCGCGCGACGTGGTGGTGGCGCTGGAGCGGCGAGGTGCGTGCTTCTTCGCCGATCTGGTGGCAGCGACGCGGCGGCTTCCGGCAGAGGTCGAGGATGCGCTGTGGGAGCTGCTCGCGCAGGGGCTGGTGACGGCGGACGCGGTGGACAACCTGCGGGTGCTGCAGAGCCCGGCGAAGCGTCAGCGTCGAAAGCTGCTGCGGCGGGGCGGTCCCGGACGGTGGAGTCTGCTCACCCCGATGGCGCTCGAGTCGCCGACGCCCACGCAGGCACTGGAGGAGGTGGCGAGGCTGGTGCTCCGCCGCTGGGGCATCGTCTTCCGTGAGGTC
>CAZCWA010000485.1:0-4156 GCA_964502265.1 uncultured Myxococcaceae bacterium
GAGCTCGACGAGCTCATCTACCTGAGCCTGCGCGCCACGCGGCACGGCGGGAAGCTGCTGGTGGCCGCGCCCGATGCCGCGCTGGGCGACGAGCCGCTGGAGTCGATCATCCTGCGCTCGTGCCGCCGCGAGGGACGACAGGCCTTCCGCCTCATCCGCCCCGCTTCGCCGGCTGACTTCCCCTCCGCCGCGGGCGCGCCGGAGCCGCTGGCGTCGGTGGTGCTGGAGATCGCCTAGCGCAGGGCGCGGTGCAGCGGGAAGTGAGGACTACTTCTGCCGCACCGCCGCCTTGCGGACGTGCTCGAAGACGTCGGGGACGGCGGTGCTGTTGGCGCGGTTGGCCACCCAGCGCGGCAGAGAACCGCCCGGATCGGTGTAGACGTAGTAGGTCGCCTTCGTCTTGCCACCCTCCGCCGGCTCGAGGTGCCAGTAGCCCTCGTTGATCTGCACCCGCACGATGTTGTCCGGCCTCGATGGGGCCTTCTCGTTGGCAGGCTTCCACGTCACGCGCAGGTACCCCTTGCCGTCCTTCCACTTCGACTCGTCCACCAGGCGGATGACGTAGTCGCGGCGGTCCACCAGCGGTGCGTTGATCACGCTGTAGAGCCAGGTGATGCGGTCACCGTCCTCGCGCGCCAGCACCCGCGCCTCCTCGGTGTACGGCATGTCCTGCGCATACCGCTCGTAGTTGCGCAGCGCCTTCCAGACCCGCTCCGGCGGCGCGTCGATCACGCCCACCGCACGCATCTCGCGCACCGCCGAGCCCTCGCGTTCGCGCGCGTAGACGGTGAGTCCGTCCATCTGCTTCGCCACCTCCCAGCCCACCTCCGCGGCCGGATCCGACGCGAGCACGACCATTGTCAGCGCACTGATTGAAAGCATGTCCCCATCCTACCCGAGGAGTTGTATGAACGTGCGACCCCGGCGCACCTCCTGGGACAGGAAAAGGCAGGCAGGATTCATGGAAGACAGCAACGTGCAGCCCCCTGACGAGTCGCTCGAAGAGGTCCGGAAGGTGTACGTGAAGGACCTCCGGGACAAGCAGCCCGTCCACACCGTCTTCAAGGTCACGCGGAAGGCGAAGCAGACCGGGCGGAGCGGGAAGAGCTACCTCGTGGTGGGCCTGGGTGACCGCACCGGTGAGGTGGACGCGCGCGTCTTCGACAAGGTGGAGGAGCTCGACGGTGCCTTCCTCGAGGGCGACTACGTCCTGCTGCGCGGCAACGTGACCACCTGGCAGAAGCAGCCGCAGGTGGTGATCGAGGCGGTCGAGCGGCTCGATCCGGAGCCCATCGATCCGGAGGAGTTCAAGGTCCCGCCGAAGCCTCCGCCCCAGGAGAAGGCCCCCGCGGCCGCAGCGCCCGAAGGCGGCCCGGAGAAGCCTGCCCGTGCAGAGCGTCCAGAGCGTCCGGAGCGTCCCGAAGGGGGCGGCAGCCGCGCGGTCTCGCAGATCCGCGAGCTGGTGGAGCGCGTCTCGGACACCTGGGTGCGGCGGCTGCTGGTGGCGTTCCTCGAGGATCCGGATGTGGTCGAGCACCTGCCCACCGCGCCGGCGGCCAAGGGCGTGCACCACGCCTACCGCGGAGGGCTGGCGGATCACCTGCTCTCGGTGATGAAGCTCGCGCACCGCGTCTGCGATCACTACCCGATGGTGGACCGCGACCTGGTGCTGGCCGGCGCCCTGCTGCACGACATCTTCAAGGTGAAGGAGATCTCCACCGCGCGCGGCGGCTTCGAGTACACGGACGAGGGCCGGCTGGTGGGCCACATCGTCATCACCGCGCAGAAGATCCGGGAGAAGGCCGCGCGGATCGAGGGCTTCCCGCCCATGCTCGAGCACCACCTCACGCACATCGTCATCTCCCACCACGGGCAGATGGAGTGGGGCTCGCCCAAGGTGCCGATGACGCTGGAGGCGCTGCTGGTGCACCAGATCGACACGCTCGACTCGAAGATGGCGTCGTGGCTGGAGATCATGGAGCGCGATCCGAACGAGACCTGGACGGAGAACGCGCGGCTGTACGACCGCTATCTCTGGAAGGGCCCGTCGCCCACGCAGCGCGGGCGCTCGCCGGTGGAGTCGCGCGGCGGCGGCAGGCGGCGCGGCGGCAAGAAGGGCGAGCGGGGCCAGGGCGGTGGTGCCCAGAACGCGGGCCACGCCGCCTCCACGGGGCCGCAGCACCGCAAGGGTGAGGGCAAGGGCGAAGGGATGCCGGCCTTCAAGCCGCTCGCCGCGCTCGCGCCCGTTGCCGCCGCGGTGGGGCAGCCGCCGGAGGAGTCGGGCGGCGCGCCGGACACCGGGAACGGTCAGCCGGAGGGCGGCGAGTCTTGACGTCCAACGTTTCACCAGGAGGTACGACATGGCGATGAAGACGTGGGCAGTGACGGCTGCGATGGCGATGGGCTTGCTCCTCTCGATGCCGGCGCACGCGCAGCAGACGGTGGGCGGCGTGAAGTTCGCGGACCAGGTGGAGGTCGGCGGTGAGTCGCTGAAGCTCAACGGCGCGGGCCTGCGCACGCGCTTCATGCTCAAGGTCTACGCCATCGGCCTCTACCTCCCCTCCCCCGCGAAGGATCAGGCGGCGGTGCTCTCGCAGGACGGCGCCAAGCAGATCCGGATGCACATGCTGCGCAACGTGGGCCGCGACTCGATGGGCGATGCGATCCGCGAGGGCTTCGAGCGCAACTCCTCGGCCAACCTGCCGGCGCTGAAGGAGCGCCTGGACAAGCTGCTCGCCGCACTGCCGGACCTGAAGAAGGACGACGTGATCACCATCACCATCGTCCCCGGCAAGGGGACGCACGTCCGCGCGCCGAACGGCGACGTGCTGCAGCTCCCCGGCAAGGACTTCTCGGACGCGCTGCTCGGCGTGTGGCTGGGCGCCAGGCCGGCGGACGCGGACGTGAAGCGCGCGCTCCTGCAGGGCGGCGGCGGGGCGTAGTAGATTCCGCTTCCGGATGCGGAAGAAACTCGGAGAGCGGCTCATCGAGGCGGGGCTCATCACCCCGGCCGCGCTCGAGAAGGGGCTCGCCCAGCAACGGCTGACCGGCCACAAGCTGGGCGAGAGCCTCGTCGAGATTGGCCTCGTCTCCGAAGGCGCGCTGCTTCGCTTCCTCGCGCAGGACTTCAACACCCGCTACGTCTCCACGGAGAAGCTGGCCGCCGCGCGGATCCCCACCGAGGCGCTGGACAAGCTCCCGGTGCGCATGGCGGAGCAGCAGCTCGTGCTCCCTCTGGCCTGGGACAAGGAGACCGGCCAGCTCTCGGTGGTGATGACCGAGCCGCAGAACGAGGCGCTGGTCCACGAGATCCAGCTCGTCACCGAGGCTGACGAGGTGCACGCCTACGTGGCGCTGCGCTCGGCGGTGACGGCCGGCATCCGCAAGCACTACTACGGCGACCCCACCGCGTTCTCCGGCACCCACGACGGCGCGGGCAGCGGCGGGCGGCTGGACCCCTCCCGGGTGCACCGCGGCTACGACGGCGGCTCGACGATGCGCAGCGCGCCCGGCCTTCGCCTGGAGACGGATCCACGCGCGCGGCTGCGCTCCTCCGGGATCCTCACGGGGGTCGCCGGCTCCACCCAGCTTCGCGAGCCGGGGTGGACGGGCCGGACCAGCCTCGCCAATGGCGACTACATCGAGACCCTGAACATCCTGGTGGGGATGCTCGAGGTCCGGCGGGACGGCTCCCGCGGGCACTCGCCGCTGCTGGCGCGCCAGGCCGCGCAGGTGGCGCGCAGGCTGGGCCTTCCCCCCCGCGAGGTCTCCTGCATCTCCATCGCCGCGCTGCTGCACGACCTGGGCAAGCCCCACGACCGGCACTTCACCCTCGCCTCGCTGCAGGCGCAGCCCGAGTGGAAGGCCGACGCCCGCAGGTTCGCCCGCGCGCCGATCAAGCTCTTCGAGAGCGTCCACCTCCCGGTGCTGGTCAACGCGATCCTCGCGCACCTCTACGAGGCGATGGACGGTTCGGGCGGGCCGCAGGGGGTGAAGGGCGACGAGATCCCCGCCGGCGCCCGCGTCATCGCGGCGGTGGACGCGTACCTTGACCTGACGCGGAACCCGAAGAACGGCTGGGGCCGGCTCCTGCCCAAGGCCGAGGCGCTGGCCCACCTGCGCGAGGAGTCGGGCCGTCTCTACGATCCGCAGGTGG
>CAZCWA010000486.1:0-4153 GCA_964502265.1 uncultured Myxococcaceae bacterium
ATCAACGACATCGCCTTCCAGACGAACCTCCTCGCGCTCAACGGGGCGGTGTTGGCGGCGCGGGCGGGGGCGGCGGGCCGGGGCTTCGCGGTGGTCGCCGAGGAGGTGCGGAACCTCGCGCTGCGGTCGAAGGAGGCGGCGAAGAAGACCGAGACCCTGATCCAGGACAGCGTCCAGCTCTCACGCCACGGCGAGGACATCTCCCGGCACGTGGGCGAGAACCTCTCCCGCATCGTGGAGTCGGTGAACGAGGTCTCGGACATCATCCGCACCATCACCACCGCGTCGTCGGAGCAGTCCCGCGGCGTGGATCAGATCAGCCGCTCGGTGGCGCAGATGGACCAGGTCACCCAGCAGAACGCGGCCTCCTCCGAGGAGTCGTCCAGCGCGGCGGAGGAGCTCTCCAGCCAGGCGCAGGAGCTCGCCTCGCTGGTGTCGCAGTTCAGCCTCAGCCGCAGCGCCGTCCGGCTCCAGACGCCGACCCTGCGCCCGCGTCCTTCGCGCAGGAACGGCAACGGGGCGGTGGCCGAGGCCCCGAACCTGTTCGGAGACTTCTAGCGACCACCCGGGCGCGGCGGCGCCGGACGGACCGGCCCGTCCACCGGGGTCGAGCCGCGCCAGGTCTGCACCCGCTCGCGGGACGGGGCCGCCTCCTTGCCCTTGCTCTTGCTCCGGGAGCCGGCGGACGGGCTGCTGCGGCCGCCGCCGGTGCTGGGCCGGTTGGTGGAGGGAGGCGGGGTGGCGCGCGACGGGCTCGGTGGTGGGGTCACGCTGCCGCCGCCCCTGCTCCCGCCGGGCGGAGGTGAACGCGTGGCCGGCGGAGGCACGTTCCCCCGCCCCACGCTCCCGTTGCCCGGCGGGGTGCTGCCCTGGCCCGGAGAGGTGAAGCCGCCGCGGTTCGTCGACGGACGGCGGTCGTCGCGGTTCATCTGGCCGGGCGGGGTGCTGCCGTGACCGGGCGGGGTGAAGCCGCCGCGGCCCGGCGTCGGACGCCCGTCGTCGCGGTTCATCTGGCCGGGCGGGGTGCTGCCGTGACCGGGCGGGGTGAAGCCGCCGCGGCCCGGCGTCGGACGCCCGTCGTCGCGGTTCATCTGGCCGGGCGGGGTGCCGCCGTGACCGGGCGGGGTGAAGCCACCGCGGCCCGGGGGCGCTCCCCGGTCGTCAGGTCCGTTCCCGCTGCCGTGAGCGCGCCCGGGCGGAGGCGGCCGCTGTCCAGGAGGCGGCGAGGGCTGCGTGCCGATCACCCGTCCCGGCGCACCGCGACCCGGAGGCGGCGGCGGCGGGGAGGCGTAGCCGGGCTGTCCCCTCGGCGGCGGAGGGCGGTTCACGCCGGTGGCCGGGTGCGGGGCGGGGCGGTCGCGGCGGTAGACGTAGTGGCGGCTGCCGCGGTCCCAGTCGTAGCTCGACGCGTAGTGGTGGCCCGGGTGGTAGTGGTGCGAGTGCCGCCCGTGCAGGTGGCAGGCGCCGCCCGCGGGCACCGGGTGGTAGCCGAAGTACCAGACCACCGTCGGCCCCGAGTACACGTAGTACGAGTTCCGGTACGAGTACTGCGAGTAGTCCGGCGCGTACTCGTGGTCGTGCGGGTCGTCGTAGAAGCACCAGCCGTCGCCGTAGTGGACGGGGATGGGGTGCGCGCCCGCGTAGCGGTACGAGGTGACCTCCACCTCCTGCGTGTAGACGGTGCGGGTCTCCGTCCGCCCGTGGTGGTGGTGCACACAGCCGGACGCCCCGAGGAGCGCGACCGTGGTCATCAAGAGGAGCGGGCGCATGGTCATCTCATCCTTCTCGGGGTCTCTGGAGGCTCCCGGGCTGGCTGCTGTCCGGTGGGACGCAGCCTGCCCGGGGGTATTCATTCCGCGCGGCTACTGGGCAGGCTGGCCCTCGAGGAACGCGCGGTAGGCGTCGAAGCCGTAGTCGCGCCCGAGGAAGTCGCGCACCAGCTCCGCCGCGGGCTTCGAACCACCCGGCTCGAGCACCGCGCGGCGGTAGCGGCCGGCGGTCTCCGGATCGAGGTAACCGGCCTTCTGGAACTGCGCTTCCAGGTCCTTGGCGATCACCATCGACCACACGTACGTGTAGTAGGCGGCCGAGTACCCATCGAGGTGGCCGAAGGCGAGCTGGAAGTGGGTGCCCTCGCGCTGCTCGTGGCGGAACGGGGTGAAGCGCTCCTGCAGCTCGCCCAGGGTGGCGGTGAGGTCGAACGGCGGCGTGCGGCGGTAGTACTCCAGCGACACCGCGGCGAGGAACATCTGCCGGCGCACCCACAGGCCCTTGCCGAAGCCCTTGGACGCGCGGAGCTGCTCCACCATCTGCCCGGGCAGCGGCTCACCGGTCTCGTGGTGGCGGGCGAAGAGCGCGAGCACCTCGGCGCTGTTCGGCCACTCCTGCAGCAGCATCGACGGCGTCTCCACGAAGTCCCACTCGGTGCGGATGCCGGTGATGCCGGTCCACTTCTGCCGGCCGGCGAAGACGTGGTGCAGCAGGTGTCCGAACTCGTGGAAGAAGGTCTCCACCTCGTCGTGGCTCATCAGCTCGCCGGGGCGCGGGAAGTTGCAGACGAGCACGCCCTCCGGGTAGCGCTTCCCGGCCTGGCCCGAGGCGAGGTCGAACTGGGCGGCGTGCTTGTACTTGTCCGCGCGCGGGTGCATGTCGAGGTAGATGCGCCCGAGCAGCTTGCCGCCCTCGAGCACGTCGTAGCCCTCGACCTCCGGGTGCCACACCTGCACGTCCGCGACCTTGCGGTACTCGATGCCGAAGATGCGCGAGGTGACGTCCATCACGCCCTGCTTCACCCGCGCGTACTCGAACCACGGGCGGATGGACTGCGAGTCGAAGCCGAAGGTCTCCGCCTTGAGCCGGTCCTCGTAGAAGTCCTGGTCCCACGGCTCGAGCACGGTGGCGTTGGGGTGGTCCTTCTTCTTGCGCTCGAGCAGCGCGGCGTACTCGCGCTCCGCCCGCGCCTTCGAGACCTGCGCCACCTTGTCGATGAACTCCGCTGCCGCGTCGTCGGTGCGGGTCATCTTGGTCTCGGTGGTGTAGGCGGCCCAGTTCTCGTAGCCGAGCAGCGTGGCCAGCTCGTGACGCTTCGCGATCAGCGCCGCGAGCACCGCTTCGTTCTGCGGGTACGCGCGCTGCCGGTACATGCGCCACACCGCCTCGCGGGCCTTGCCGTCCTTCGCGTACATCAGGAAGGGGAAGTAGTCGGGGTAGTTGGAGGAGATGACCACCTTGCCGTCCGGCCCCGGCGGGTGCGCCTTCACGTAGTCCTCCGGCAGGCCGTCGAGCTGCGCCGGGTCCAGCTTCACCGTGCGCACGTCCTCGCTGATGTTGCGCCCGAACTGCTGCCCGAGCTTCACCAGCTCCTCGTTGAGCGCCTTCACCTTCGCGCGGGTGGCCTCGTCGCGGTCCACGCCGGCGCGGCGGAAGTCGAGCAGCGTGCGCTCCATCCAGTACTTCGTCGGCGCGTCCGCCTTCGACAGGTCCACCGCCGCCAGCGCGTCGTAGAGCGCGCGGTCCTGGGCGAGCGAGACGGAGAGCTCCTCGACCTTCTGCTCGCAGTCGCGGGCGGCGTCGCGCATGGCGGCGTCCGGGTGCACCTCGCGCGCGAGGGACGAACGGGAGGAGGCGGCGGAGAGCGCGCTGGTCGCCTCGTCGTAGGCGGTGAGGATGGCGTCCCCGTCCTTCGCCGGGTCGAGCGACTTCACCTGCTCCACGCGGGCGCGGGCGGTGTCGAGGTCGGCGTTGCAGGCGGCGGTGAAGGCGGGCTCACCGGAGACGACGAGCCGCGCGGCGTCCGGCGGCGGGAGTGTGGGCCGGGTGTCTGAGGTGGGGGAGGTCATGACGTTCTTGGTGCACGCCGAGAGCGCGAGCAGGGACAGGAGCGAGACGATTCTGCGCATGGTCCGTGACCCTACAGGATGGGGCGGGACCGCGTGACCTCGAACGGTGGACCGTTTTTCCGGGGCCGTGGCTCAAACGGCTGAAGCCCAACGAGGGAGCAAGCAGACATGACCCAACACCCGCCGCGCGCCCTGGGGGCGTCGCGTTCCAGCCGTCGTGTGTCCTCCGTCCGCGTTCGCCGCCACCACCCGCTCGCACTGGCGCTGGGTGCGGTCCTCGTCCTCATACCGGGGGCTGCGTGGGCCACGCACGC
>CAZCWA010000487.1:0-4151 GCA_964502265.1 uncultured Myxococcaceae bacterium
TCTGTTCCATCGGCCGTCGGAAGATAGCAGAGGCCCATGACCTGTCCAACCGGGGTCACTGGAAGAGGTCGTACCGGGAGATCGGCGCGTCCGGCGCGATCTCACGCGGATAGACCTGCAGCACCAGATCGCTGGACGGATAGGTCACTACCAGCCTGGGCACCCCATCGGACGCGGGCCGGTGGAACTGCGCCGCGCCCGCCACATCCAGCCTCAGGTTGGTGGCCGTGCGCGCCTCCAGCGTCGCCGAGGCCAGCCGGAACGCTGACCGCGTCCGGATCCGGAGCTGCACGCCGGTCTCCGGGCCCGCGCCGCTCACGTCCGGCGCAACGAAGTCGAAGCGCAGCACCGGCGGCAGGGTCTCGCCGAGCCCGCGCGGCAGGTACTCGTAGAACGCCAGCCGCCGCTCCTCGGAGGGAACCTCGAGCCCGGTCCCCGCGCCCACGCGGCCCAGGTAGCCGCTCCCGGTGCCCACCACGGTCCACGGCGCCGCCCCCTCCGGCACGCGCACGGTGAAGGTGCAGCCCGGGCCGCCGAAGGCCGCATCCGTCGTCAGCCGGCCGCCCAGAACCGACCGCGAGGCGATCCCGGAGATCGCTATCGGATCGGTGACGCCGCAGGCAGCAGACGGATGGACGAGGTCACCCAGCTCCACCACGCCGGTGGGATCCTCCGACACCCGCACCTCCGAGGCGGGCGCCTGCGGACCCGGCAGATCCACGAAGCCTGGGAGCGCGCCGAGGTACGTCAACGCGATCTCCTCGTTGCGCGCCGCGCCCTCCTGGACGGTGGCCGCGGTCACATCGCCGCCGCGCTCGGGGAAGAGGCGCTGGACTTCCACCACGCGGGCCTCGCCCTCTCCGGTCGTCACCACGGACGCAGGCTCGGGGTCAACGTCGTAGGGCTGCGCGTCCGCCGCGTCGAAGAAGTAGATCCGGCCGTCCGCCGCCGGGATGGCGCCCAGCAGCGAGGTGCCCGGCACGCCCTGAAGCGACGCCTCCTCACCCAGCGCAAGCCCCATCGGAACCGCGGTCCCGGGATGGATGGGCCGCATCGGCCGGCCTTCGATCTGGACGCGCGCGCCGCTCCGGTCCGCGCCCCAGTCCACCGCCAACGCCCCTCGGCAGCCCCGTCCGCGGCAGGCGTCCGAGTCGATGAGGCCCCACACGCGCTGCACCCGCTCCCCGAGGCCGCTGTAGTCGCCGTGCGTGTAGAGGCGGCGGATGGGCGCGCCGAACTCCAGCAGCGTGGTCGTCCCGGCGTCTGTGTCGAGCACGAAGACGGTCTCGCGGACCAGCGTGTCCAGACGCTCGAGCCGCTCCTCCTCGGTGCCGGCGCCGGTGCAGCCCTCCTGATCGATCGCGTTGCGCGGCCGGCGCAGCGAGTAGGCCAGCTCGTTGGCCTGCGGCATCACCAGCAGCGACTGGATCGCCGCGCACGGGATGGGCCCGTGCACCACCGAGCGCGCCGCGGGATCGATGGTCCCGTCGTGCCCGATGGGCTGGCCGACGATGGTGGACTCGCCGCCGCGGAACACCGCGAAGTAGAGCGTGCTCTCGGCGGCGCCCGGCAGGGTGCGGGCGGCCAGCGCCGTGATCGAACCCTCCCCTTCTGCGAGCGCCACGCGGACGGGCAGCTCACGCAGGCCCACCTCCAGATCCCGGTCGGCAGTGACCACGGAGATCTCCCGCCCGTTCGCGCTGCGCGCGTAGACGAACCGGCCGCCGGCGGCGACCCCGTTCTCCCAAAGGACGTCCTGCGCCAGCTCCACCGGGCGGACCGCCACCGGGATGGAGAGCGGATGCAGCGGGTTCGGGCCGCGCACCCAGTCCGGCCGCTCGCGGGTGAGGTCCACCACCCGGAGCTCGTTGTCGTCGGTGGCGGTGACGAAGAGCAGCCCGTCTGTGATCGCCAGGTCGTGCGGCCCGTCCACGCCTGCAATCAGTGGCCTCGCGCCGTCCTCGCATCCCGCCAGCGTCACCGTCAGAGCGGCAACCACCCCGATCGCGACACTTCCCAGTCCGACCTTCATGACCCGCCCTCCGGGCACCCTTCCGGCCGCGGCGTCACCGTCACGCAGCGCTGGTCCGCGCCCAGCCGCGCGCGCACCACCACCTGCGAGGGGAGGGTCACGTCCTCCAGATCCAGCACCGCCACCCGCCCGTCGCCGAAGCCGGTCACGAACATGCGCGCGCCCACCGGCCCCTCGCCATCCGGGACGCTGGACGTCTGGACCGCCAGACCGAAGGGCTGAATCACCATGTCCCGCGACACCACCGTGGCGAGCTGTCCCGAGTCGTCGTCGTAGATCGCCACCGCGTTGGCCACGCTGCAGGTGATCACCACCAGCGGTCCCTGGCCCGGGCGCTCGATCACCCGCGCGAGGGTGGGGCCTTCCGGCAGCGGCAGGCTGCGCACCACCCGGATGCGCGGCGCCTGCCCGGTGGCGTCTTCGATGGAGAGGACCAGCAGCGTGTCCGGCAGGCGGCCGATGAGGAAGGCGCGCGTCTCGTCCGCGTTGAGCACCACGTCGCGCACGTCGATCACGCGGAACTCGTCCTGCAGCGCGACGTTCTGCACGTTCGACGGGTTGGCGCGCTCCATCAACCGCAGCGGCGAGAAGTTCCCCCGCTCGAGCCGGCCCGAGATGTACGCGTACCGCTGTCCGAGCGCGACGGTGCTGGACGGCGCGGTGCCGATGGAGCGGAAGGACTCGGGCGTCACCTGGGGATCCGCCACGCCCGTCTGGAAGATGTACGACTCGCGGTTGCGCAAGGTGCCCACCGGCGAGTCCGCGACCTGCGCGTGCGTCACCCACACCTCGTCGCCCGAGATCGTCGCCGCCCAGGGCGCGGGCGCGCGGGGCTTGCCGTCGGTGTAGCCCGCTTCGCCGTCCCTCGCCGGGTTCGTCAGCGACAGCCCGCGGCCCGTGCAGTCGCGGTCCGACGCGTCTCCGCTCGCACAGGTCAGCGAGGTCCCGTCCCACTGGATGGCGTAGAGCCGGTCGCCCTCGCTGCGGGTGGGCACGAACAACCGGGTCCGACCTTCTGCGTCCGGTGCGGAGGCGCCCGTGATGCCCGCGAAAGACGCGGTGAGCACCCGGCGCTCTTCGGGAACGGAGATCGTCGTCACCTGCATGCCGGGAGCGGTCGTCTCACCGGTGCCTCCGAGGAACGGCGGCAGGGTGAGGCCCGCGCCGGCGAGGTCCAGCGCGGTGACGGTGCCGAAGTCGTAGCGGCGATCGAAGTTGGACGAGGCGACGAAGAGCGTGCCGGGTCCGTCCGCCGCCGGCAGGTGCTCCACGCCGGTGGGGAAGTAGAACCGATCGGCGGGCGGCGCTTCCGGGGGCGCCTCGCCTCCGCAGCCAAACAGGGCGGCGGCGGTGAGCGCGGCGAGCGTTGACAGGGGGCGTCGCATCAAGGGGCGGGGAGTGTAGGAACGCCCCCCTACCCGGGCAACATCAAAAGGTGGCCTTCCCGCCGCCCTCGCGTGCGCCCCTCCCCCTTCTTCTTCGGCGTCTCGGCCTGCCGCAGCGCGCTCTGGGCCGCCGCCAGCCGCGCGATGGGCACCCGCCAGGGAGAGCAGGAGACGTAGCTCAGCCCCAGGGTCTGGCAGAACGCGATCGATGCGGGGTCTCCGCCGTGCTCGCCGCAGATCCCCAGCTTCAGGTCCTCCCGCGCCGAACGCCCGCGCTCGGCGGCCAGCGCCATCAACCCGCCCACGCCTCCGGTGTCCAGGGACACGAACGGATCGCGGGGGAGGATCTGCTCCTGCACGTACGTGTGCAGGAACTTCCCTGCGTCGTCCCGCGAGTAGCCGAAGGTGAGCTGGGTGAGGTCGTTGGTGCCGAAGGAGAAGAACGCGGCCTCGCGCGCGATCTCGGCGGCGGCCAGCGCGGCGCGGGGGACCTCCACCATCACGCCCACCTGGTACGGGATCTCCACCCCGTGCTTCGCCATCGCCTCGTCCGCGGCCGCCACCAGCAGCGCCTTCTGCCGGGTGAACTCCTGCGGCACGCCCACCAGCGGGATCATGATCTCGAGGCTCACCTGCCGCCCTTCGCGCACGCACCGCGCGGCGGCCTCGAAGATCGCCCTGCCCTGCATGGTGGTGATCTCCGGGTAGGTGATCCCCAGCCGGCAGCCGCGGTG
>CAZCWA010000488.1:0-4147 GCA_964502265.1 uncultured Myxococcaceae bacterium
TGTTGTAGCCGAAGGTCGAGCCGCGCTCGGTGACGAGCACGTTGGGGTTGCCCGCTTCGAAGGCCTTCCGCGCGCTCTGCACGATGTCCTTCGGCGCAACGAACTGGCCCTTCTTGAGGTTCACCCCGCGGCCGGTGCGCGCCACCGCCTCCACCAGGTCCGTCTGCCGGCAGAGGAAGGCGGGGATCTGGATCACGTCCACCACCTCGGCGGCCACCGCTGCCTGCGAGACGTCGTGCACGTCGGTCAGGACCGGGACGCCGACCTCGCGCTTCACCTTCGCCAGCACGCGCAGGCCTTCTTCGATGCCCGGACCGCGGAAGCTCTTGCCGCTGGTGCGGTTCGCCTTGTCGAAGGAGCACTTGAAGACGAACGGCACGCCCTGCGCCGCGCAGAGGGCCTTCAGCCGCTCGGCGTGACGGAGCGCGTGCGCCTCGCCCTCGATGACGTCCGGGCCGGCGATGACGAGCAGCGGCTGCCCGTCGCCCACCCCATGTCCCGCGAGCGTGATCATCCTTCCGCCCAGAACGCGCTCTTGGGCAGGGTCATCCCGTGCTCGGCGAGCGAAGTGGTGGTCACCTCTGCGGCCTGGGCCTGGGCCCCGTCGCCGGTGTTGGAGGAGGGGGCGGTGGTGCTGCTGCCGCTCGAGGTGCCGGTCCCTCCGCCGAGCCGCCGCCGCTCGTCGCGGTGCGAGACGGAAGCGCGCACGAAGCCGGAGAAGAGCGGGTGCGGCGCGAAGGGCTTGCTCTTGAACTCGGGGTGCGCCTGGCAGCCGATGAAGAACGGGTGCGTGCTCTGCGGCAGCTCGATCATCTCCACCAGATCGAGGTCCGGGTTCACGCCGGAGACGACCAGCCCGCCGTCCTGGAGCTTCTGGCGGTAGGCGTTGTTGACCTCGTAGCGGTGGCGGTGGCGCTCCTCCACCTCGTCCGCGCCGTACACCGCGCGCGCGAGGCTCTGCGGCTTGAGGGCGCACTTGTACGCGCCGAGCCGCATGGTCCCGCCCTTGTCGGCCACGCCGTGCTGCGACTCCATCAGCTCGACCACCGGGTGCGCGGCGTTCTCCTCGAACTCGGCGCTGTTCGCGCTCTCGAGCCCGAGCACGTTGCGCGCGTACTCCACCACCGCCATCTGCAGCCCGAGGCAGATGCCGAAGAACGGCACCTTGTTCTCGCGCGCCCAGCGGACCGCGGCGATCTTGCCCTCGGTGCCGCGCACGCCGAAGCCGCCGGGCACCAGCACCGCGTCCACGTTCCCGCCGCCGAGCAGCGTCTCCGCGCCCTTGTCCTCGACCTCCTGCGAGTCGACGAACACCGGCACCACCCTCACGCCGCTGGCGATGCCGCCGTGCAGCAGCGCCTCGTTGAGCGACTTGTAGCTCTCGGTGAGGTCCACGTACTTGCCGACGATGGCGATGCGGACCTCGCCCTTCGGCGGCTCGTAGATGGTGCCGACGATCTTCTCCCAGTGATCGAGCCGGGGCGCGCGGGACCAGATGTTGAGGTGCTCGGCGAGGCGCTCGTCGAGGCCCTGGCGGTGCAGCTCCAAAGGCAGCTCGTAGATGCTCTTCACGTCCGGCGAGGCGAAGACGCTGCCGCGGTCCACGCTGCAGAACATCGCGATCTTGTCCTTCAGCTCGCGGGAGATCTCCCGGTCGGTGCGGCAGATGAGGATGTCCGGGTGGATGCCGATCTCGCGCAGACGCTGCACCGAATGCTGGGTGGGCTTGGTCTTCACCTCGCCCGCGGCGGCGATGTACGGCAGCAGGGTGAGGTGGAGGTAGGCCACGTTCTCCGCGCCCACGTCGTAGCGCATCTGGCGGATGGCCTCGAGGAAGGGCAAGGACTCGATGTCGCCCACCGTCCCGCCGACCTCCACCAGGATGGCGTCGTGCCCGTCGGCCGCGGCGCGGATGGTGGCCTTGATCTCGTCGGTGATGTGCGGAATCACCTGCACCGTCTTGCCGAGGTACTCCCCGCGCCGCTCCTTCTGGATGACGCTGTTGTAGATGCGGCCGGTGGTGGTGTTGTTCAGGCGCGACATGTGCGCGCTGGTGAAGCGCTCGTAGTGCCCGAGGTCGAGGTCGGTCTCGCCGCCGTCGTCGGTGACGAAGACCTCGCCGTGCTGGAACGGGCTCATCGTGCCCGGATCCACGTTGATGTACGGGTCCAGCTTGATGAGGGTGATGTTCAGGCCGCGGTTCTCGAGCAGCGCGCCGATGCTCGCCGATGCGAGCCCCTTGCCCAGCGAGCTGACGACGCCGCCGGTGACGAAGATGAACTTGGTCTTCTTGGCTTTGGAGCGCATGGCGCCTTCTGCCGAAGATCCATGCCAAAGGTCAATCGGAGTCAGCCCCCGCGGCCCCCGAGCCGCTGCTCGGCCCTCGCCAGGTCGCCGGGCGTATCCACCCCCAGGCTCTCGAACGAGGTCACCCGGCAGCGGATGGGGATGCCGTTCTCCAGGGCGCGGAGCTGCTCCAGCTTCTCCACCTCCTCCAAAGGTGAAGGAGGCAGGCGAGCGAGCTTCAGGAGGACCTCGCGCCGGTAGCCGTAGAGGCCGAGGTGCGCCCAGCGCGGCGTGCTGTTCCCGGGCTGACCGGTTGCCGGCTGCGGATCGCGTTCGAAGGGCACGTCGGCGCGGGAGAAGTAGAGCGCGTCCCCGGACTGGGCCACCACCGCCTTCACCACGTTGGGGTTGCCGCGCTCGTCCTCATGCAGCGGGCGGATGAGCGTGGCCATCTGCACCGAGGGGTCTTCGAACGCGGCGGCGAGCGCGCGCAGGGCATCGGGCGAGATGAGCGGCTCGTCGCCCTGCACGTTGACCAGCACCTGTGCGTCTTCGTGGAGTCTTGCGACCTCGGCCACCCTGTCGGTGCCGGTGGCGCAGTCGGGCGAGGTGAGCTGGGCCTCGCCGCCGAAGCCGTGGACGACCTCGAGGATGCGCGGATCGTCGGTGGCCACCAGCACGCGGGAGAAGGCGCCGGACGCGACGGTGCGCTCCCACACGTGTTGCACCATGGGCCGTCCACCGAGCAGCGCGAGCGGCTTGCCGGGGAAGCGCGACGAGGCCCAGCGGGCGGGGATGACGGCGAGCGGACGCGAAGAGGGGAGCGACATGCGGCGCGCAACGTATCGCCGGCCAGCGGGGACAGGGAGTGCCGGAAGTTGGACAGGCGCAGTTCTCGCGCGGTGGAGCGGTGCCTAGCTTCTGCAGCGATGAAGACCGTCCTGCACATCGTCGGCGCACGTCCGAATTTCATGAAGGTGGCGCCCATCCACCGGGCCATCCGCGAGCGCGGGAGGCTGAACCAGGTGCTCGTCCACACCGGGCAGCACTACGACGTGAAGATGAGCGACGTCTTCTTCCAGGACCTCGGGATGCCGGAGCCGGACGTGCACCTCGGCGTGGGCGGCGGCTCGCACGCGGAGCAGACCGCGCGGGTGATGATCGAGCTGGAGAAGGTCTTCGCCGAGCAGAAGCCGGACCTCGTCTCGGTGGTGGGGGACGTGAACAGCACCCTGGCCGGCGCGCTGGTGGCGGCGAAGATGCTGATCCCCGTCGCGCACGTGGAGGCCGGGCTGCGGTCTTTCGATCGGACCATGCCGGAGGAGACCAACCGGCTCGTCACCGACAGGCTCTCGGACTACCTGCTCACGCCCTCGGCGGACGGCGACGAGAACCTCCTGCGCGAGGGCACGCCGAAGGAGCGCATCCACCGCGTGGGCAACGTGATGATCGACTCGCTGCTGGCCTCGAAGGCGCGCGCGGACGGGCTGAGCGTGGTGGAGGACCTGGGGCTGCGGCGGGGCGAGTACGCGGTCTGCACGCTGCACCGGCCCGCCAACGTGGACGACCCGGTGCGGCTGCGCGGGATGCTCGAGGCGCTGGCCTTCATCTCCGAGCGCCTGCCCATCGTCTTCCCCGTCCACCCGCGCACGCGCAACGCCATCAGCGCCGCCGGGCTCCAGGAACTCCTGCAGCGGACGCCGGGGATCCGGGTGGTGGACCCGATGGGCTACCTCGAGTTCCTCGCGCTGACCTCGAACGCGCGGCTCATCCTCACCGACTCGGGCGGGCTGCAGGAGGAGTCCACCGCGCTGGGCGTGCCGTGCCTCACCCTGCGCGAGAACACCGAGCGCCCGGTGAC
>CAZCWA010000489.1:0-4134 GCA_964502265.1 uncultured Myxococcaceae bacterium
ACTGCGCCATCTGCGACCAGGCGGGTGAGTGCAAGCTGCAGGACTACTACATGCGCTACGACCACCAGCCGGCGCGGCTGGACGGTCCGAAGATCCTGAGGGACAAGCGCAAGGTGCTCGGGCCCCTGGTGGTGATCGACCAGGAGCGCTGCATCATGTGCACCCGCTGCGTGCGCTTCATGAACGAGGTGGCCAACGAGCCGCAGCTCGGCGTCTTCGGCCGCGGCTCGCACGAGGTGGTGGACACCTTCCCCGGCCAGCAGCTCGACTCGAACTACTCGGGCAACACCATCGACCTGTGCCCGGTGGGCGCGCTGCTCAACCGCGACTTCCGCTTCCGCGCCCGCGCGTGGTTCCTCAGCGCCGCGCCGTCGGTGTGCACCGGCTGCTCGCGCGGCTGCAACACCTACGCGGACTTCTTCGGCCAGGACACCTACCGGTACCGGCCGCGGGAGAACGACGCGGTCAACAAGAGCTGGATGTGTGACGAGGGCCGGCTCTCCTACAAGTACCTGAACACCAACCGGCTCACCGGCGCCTTCACCGGCCGCGGCCAGGACCGGGTGCAGGTGGCGGCGGACGAGGCGGTGAAGGCGGCGGCCTCCAGGCTGAAGACCTTCTCCGGCGAGTCCCTGGCGGTGGTGGCCTCGGCGCTGCTCTCCAACGAGGACCTGCTCGCGGGCCTCACCTTCGCCAAGGAGGTCCTCGGCGCGAAGGCGGTGTACGCCTCCGGCCGCGCGCAGGGGAAGGGCGACCACTTCCTGCTCACCGGGGACAAGAACCCGAACTCGAAGGGGCTTTCGCTTGTCGCCAAGGCGCTCGGGCTGGAGGTCCGTCCGTTCGAGGCCCTGCAGAAGGGCATGGGCAAGCTCAAGGCGCTCTACATGCTGGGCACCGAGGTCCCGGTGGACGCCAGCGCGTTCGCGGCCACCCTCGGCGGACTGGAGCTCTTCGTGGCCCAGGCGCACAACACCTCGCCCGTGACCGAGCAGGCGCACGTGCTTCTGCCCGCGTCGGTGCACACCGAGGACGAGGGCTCGTTCGTGAACGTGGACGGGCTCATCCAGCGCTTCCGCAAGGCGTACCCGCCGCGGGGCGAGAGCCGGCCGCACTGGCGCTACGCGGCGGAGCTGATGCGCGAGTTCGGCCTCACCGGCGGCTACGTCACCTCGCGCGAGGTCTGGGTGCAGCTCGCGGGCAAGGTTCCGGAGTTCGCTTCGTTCGAGTGGGACAAGTCGGCGCCGTTCGGTACGCCGAAGGGCATCCAGAATCTGCCTGCCTCCGCGGACGGGCGCCCGCCCGGGTACCGCGAGTGGGGCACGCCGCGGGTGAGGGGTATCTAAATGAATCGCACGCTGACGAACTTCGGCGGCTTCGCGACGATCATCGTCGCCATCTTCGGCGTGATGGCGGCGATGTACGGGGTGGGCTACCTGCTCGAGGGACTCCTCCCCGGCTACGGCTCCAACATCGGGGCGATCATCTTCCTCGTGCTGGTGATGGTGATGGTGATCGCCACCTTCCTCACGCTGGCTGAGCGCAAGTGGTCCGCGATGATGCAGGACCGGGTGGGCCCCAACCGCGCGCGGTTCAACCTGCCGGGCCTGAAGAACGCCTCGCTCTACGGCATCCCGCACATCATCACCGACGTGCTGAAGATGCTGTGGAAGGAGGACTTCATCCCGGCCGCGGCCAAGGCCAACAAGTTCCTCTACCAGCTCGGGCCGATGCTGGCGTTCGCGCCGATCTTCGTGCTCTTCGGCGTGGTGCCGGTGGGCCCCAGCGTGGTCATGGGCGACCGCACGGTGAACGCCTACGTGTCCAACCCGGACATGGGCCTGCTCTACATCTTCGCCATCGCCTCGCTGGCGGTGTACGGGACCGCGCTCGCGGGCTGGGCGTCGAACAACAAGTTCGCGCTGCTCGGCGGCGTGCGCGCCTCGGCGCAGATGATCTCCTACGAGGTGGCGCTGGGCCTGGGCCTCATCGGCACGATGATGGCGTTCCAGACCATCCGGCTCTTCGACATGAGCACGCTGCAGGCGAGCTACCTCTGGCGGCTGGACGGCGCGTTCGACATCGGCCTGCCCATGTGGGGCATCTTCCTGCAGCCCATCGGCTTCCTCATCTTCTTCGCGGCCGCGTTCGCCGAGACCAAGCGCGCGCCCTTCGACGCGCCGGAAGGTGAGTCGGAGATCATCGGCTACTTCGTCGAGTACTCGGGGATGCGCTTCGGCCTCTTCATGATCTCCGAGTTCGTGGAGATCGTGGTCCTCGCGGCGATCACCGTGGCCATCTTCTTCGGCGGCTGGAACCTGCCGTTCGGCCAGGAGTGGCTCTACGCGCAGTTCTGGGCGCAGGGACAGATCTTCGCCGACCACCAGTGGCTGTGGGGCGCGGCGCTGGCCACCGTGTTCTGGCTGAAGACCCTGGCGCTGATCTGGGTGCAGCTCATCATCCGGTGGACCTTCCCCCGCTTCCGCTACGACCAGATCCAGAACCTCGGCTGGAAGATCCTCCTGCCGCTGGGCATCGCCAACGTGTTCGTCACCGCCGTGCTGCTGCTGTGGGGCGGGGTCCACGCGCTGGCCATCTTCGGGCTGCTGGTGCTGTTCGCGGTGATCGCGGTGACCGTGTTCGGGGGCAAGAAGGCCCCCACCGGTGGGCACGGTGGGCACGGCGGACACGGGAGCGACCACGGCCACGGGGCCGGGGATCATGGGCATGGGCACGCGGGCGGCCACGCGCCGGCATATGCGACGGGCACCGCCCCCGCTGCGCCGACCGCGGGCGGTCACTAGGTTCGGACTGGACTTCTGACATGGCATACAACGCGAGCCGAGACCCCAAGCAGAGCGCCGCCGAGCGGGCATACGTGCCGGAGCTGCTGCGCGGCCTGGCCATCACCACCCGCCACTTCTTCCGGAACCTGTTCGGGACGCGGGACGTGAACAAGGAGGTCCTCGATCGCAAGGGCCTCTCCCAGGTCACGACGATCAACTACCCGGAAGAGAAGATGGAGTACCCGCCGGGCTACCGCGGGCTCCACCGGCTGGTCCCCCGGGAGGACGGCAAGCCGCGCTGCGTGGCCTGCTACATGTGCGCCACCGTCTGCCCGGCGCAGTGCATCTACATCGAGGCGGGCGAGTACGACTCGGGCGATGGCGCGGGCGAGAGCCGGGTGATCGAGAAGTACCCCACCAAGTTCGTGATCGACGAGCTGCGCTGCATCGTGTGCGGCTTCTGCGTCGAGGCGTGTCCCAAGGACGCGATCCGGATGGACACCGGCACGCACTCGAAGCCGGCGTACGACCGGCGCGGGTTCGCGCTGGACATCTACCCCACCCAGGGCGTGGAGGGCCTGCTCAAGGGCCCGCCGGTGTCGCACCCGTCCGATCCGTGGACGCGCCGGGATGGCTCCGAGGCGCCCCCCCACGAGGTCAAGGAGGCCCACACCCGCGCCGGTGAGGGCGATGTCCGCTACGTCCGCGGCGGCGGCGGACACGGCCACGGCGCGCCGAAGGGACTCCCCGAGGGCGGCCCGGGTGCGGCGGCCCAGAAGGCCGAGCTGGACACCTCCAAGTCGGTGCCGGTCACCCGGTTCCACAAGTAGGGCGCTGCGCGTCCTCCGGGGCCGCGAGGCGAGCGGGCGAGCACGGTTCCCCACCGGGCTCGCCCTTTCTCTTGCGGGAGCGCCCACGTACGGTTCGAGGCGATGAAGAGGTACCGAGTCGCGGTGTGCAAGGGCCCGGACTGCCGGCGCAACGGGGCGGACGCGGTCTTCGCCACCGCGCGCGCCCAGGTGGCTGCGGCGCCGGAGTTGGCCGCCCGCTGCGAGGTCTACCGCGGCGGCTGCTACGGGTTCTGCCACATGGGGCCCAACGTGGTGGTCCGCGAGGATGTGGGCAGAAAGCGCGACCCCTTCAGCCGGGAGGACTTCCAGCTCATGGGCTGGGAGGGCGAGGTCTACTACCCGGGGATGACGCCCGAGAAGATGGAGAGGGTCGTCGCCGAGCACCTGGGGCAAGACGCCCCGGTCGAGGCGCTGCGCAGCCGGGACTGACCGCTCGGGGAATCCGAACGGGCGCTCGGCGCGACCGACAAGGCGCTCGGAGAATCCGACAAGGCGCTCGG
>CAZCWA010000490.1:0-4130 GCA_964502265.1 uncultured Myxococcaceae bacterium
GACGGGCGCAACACCGTCATCCGCCCGCTCTGCTACGCGCCGGAGAAGGAGATCGCGCGCTACGCGGAGCTGCGGAAGTTCCCCATCATCCCGTGCGACCTCTGCGGCTCGCAGGAGCAGCTCCAGCGCAAGCGCGTGAAGCGGCTGCTCGACGAGCTGGGCAAGGACATCCCCAACGTGCGCAACAGCCTGCTGGCCGCGGTGCAGAACGTCCGGCCCTCGCACCTGCTGGACCGCGCGCTCTTCACGCCGGAGGATGCCGGCGCCGGCGCGCAGGCGGGTGCGCTTCAGGAAGTGGGAGGGAGGAAGCATGTCCAGGGATGAGGTGCTGAAGGCCCGTCGCGACCGGAACGCGGCGCTGGTCGAGGTGATGCTGCTGGCGGCGATGGCCGACGGCCGGGTCTCGCAGACGGAGATGCAGACGCTCCTGCGCCGGGTGCTGGAGCGCCCCGAGTTCGAAGGCACGCGCTCCGACGAGCTCAACGCGCTGGTGGAGTCCTCGGCCGCAAGGCTCGCGTCCGCGGCGGACCTCCAGGACATCCTCCGCTCGCTGCGTGAGCGGCTGCCGGACCACAAGAACCGGATGCTCGCGTTCGGGCTCGCGGCGTCGGTGGCGTTCAGCGACAAGCGGGCCACGCGCGCGGAGCTGGGCCTGCTCAAGACGTTCCAGGCGGCGCTGGGGATCTCCGAGAACGAGGTCGCGCAGATCGTGGACGTGGTGGAGCAGGGCGGCTCATTGGCCGAGGCGCTGGGCGAACCGCTGGAGCGGCTCTACGCGGAGGTGATGGTGCTCGTCTCCGCCGCGGATGGCCGGCTCACCCAGCGCGAGACCGAGGCCCTGGTGGAGACCTTCGCCGGCGATCCGGCGTTCGAGAACGTGGGCCCCGATCGGGCGATGTCCTTCGTCACCGACGCGGTGTCGGCGCTCTCCAGCGAGGGGCTGCCGCACCGGCTCCAGGTGCTCGCGCACGGGCTGACCACGCATCCGCAGCGGGTGAAGGCGTACCGGCTGGCCACGCGCATCGCCGCGGCGTCCAGGGATCCGAGGCCACAGCAGCGGATCCTCGATCTCCTCCAGGCGACCTTCGGGATCGACGACGACGAGGTGGCGAAGGCGCGGCGCGAGGCGGGGATGCCCCAGACGGTCTAGCCGCCCCTTCCGTCAGGGCTTCTTGATCGTCCGCCGGGTCCCGGTCGTTCGCGAAGGACGTGAAGGCCGCAGCGGAGACGCAGGCGGTGCCGCCGCCGTGTGCTGGAAGGGCGAGACCGCCACCTGGGTGGGCTCCGAGTGGAAGCGCTCCTCGGCGAGCGCGTCGCTGAAGAGCTCGCGCATGAAGGCCGCGAGGTGGGCCAGGGTTCCGGGCAGCCGCTCGCGGACGAGGAAGTCCTCGAGGTCGAGCTGGAGCTCGCCCATGGTCTGGTAGCGCGCCGTGCGTTCGCGGGCGAGCGCCTTGAGCACGATCGCATCCAGCGCGCGCGGCAGTCCCTTCACCACCTGCGATGGCGGGAGGATCTTCGCGCCGACCACGGCCTTGAGGGTGGCGGTGTCGCTCTCGCGCTTGAAGAGCCGGGTGGAGGTGAGGACCTCGTAGAAGACGGTGCCGAGGCCGAAGATGTCGCTGCGGTGATCGAGCTCCTCGCCGCGCGCCTGCTCCGGGGACATGTACGCGTACTTGCCCTTGATGGTGCCGGTGAGCGTGTTGCTGATCTTCCCCGCCGCCTTGGCCACGCCGAAGTCGATCAGCTTCACCGAGCCGTTGAACCCGATGAGGATGTTCTGCGGCGAGATGTCGCGGTGGATGAGCCCGAGCGGCCTTCCGGTCGCCGTCTTCGCCCGGTGCGCGAAGTCCAATCCGGCCGCCGCGTCCGCGATGATCCGGCACTTGAGCGCGAGCGGCAGCCCGCCCAGCTCCTCGTCTGCGCGCGCGTTCACCTTCCGCAGCGAGTCGCCGTGGATGTACTCCATGGCGATGTAGAAGACGCCCTCCACCTCGCCGAGGTCGAAGATCTGCGAGATGTTCGGGTGATTCAGCGCCGCGGCGATGCGGGCCTCGTCGAAGAGCATCTCGATGAAGTCTTCGTCCTCCGAGAGGTGGGGGAGGATCCGCTTCACCACCAGGAGCTTCTCGAAGCCCCCCGCGCCCACCTGCCGCGCGAGGAACACCTCGCCCATCCCGCCGAGCGCGAGACGACGCAGGAGCTGGTAGCGGCCAAAGGATTCAGGCATCCGACCTCGCGAGAATAGACCCGCGAGGGCGGTATGCCCAAATGCTAGGAGAGGGCGCGCTGAAGCTCGCGCTGCACGTCCTCGACGGTGCCGGTCCAGGAGAGCATCGGCCCCTGCTGGTCGGTGATCTTCCCGTTGAAGCCCACGCCCACCGAGTTGACGCCGTCACCGCCCTGCACGTCGAAGCCGAGCTCGCGGTGGGTGGAGGTGCTCACCTTCGCCTCGGCCGTCACCACCGGCGCGAGCCTGTCCAGCGCGCCCTGGAAGTCGCCCTTCAGCGCGGTCTCGAGCCCGCCGGTGGCGAGGATCTCCCTCGCGTTGCCGCTGAGCTTCACGCTGGCATCCACCTGGCCGTTGCCGCCGCCCACGCCGCCCAGCGTGTTGCCGCCGGCGATCTTCGCGCTCGCGGCCGCGTTGCCCGAGAAGGTCAGCGAGAGCTCCCCGGTGTCCACGGCGGTCTGGGCGATCTGCTGCACGCTGCCCTTCGGATCCCGCGCGACCTTCACGGGATCGAGCCCCTCGGGCAGCGAGAAGCGCTGCTCCACGACGACCTTGCCCGAGCCGTTCGCGTTGGCGTTGAACCCCGGGAGCGAGCCGCCGGCGGCCGCGTCCACGCTGATCGACTGCTTCATCACGATCTGCGGCGCCTTGCCCTCATCGAACTCGATCCGCGCGGCGACCTCCGCCTTGCCGGACGCCTTCGCGTTCAGGCCGATGCCGGAGTCCTTCCCCGCGATCCCGAGCTGCCCGGAGATCTCCGCGGAGAGCGACCCGTTGAGCTCCACCGCGCGCAGGTTGTCGCGGAAGATCTCCGGGTTGGGCGTGGCCCCTTCGACCGCGCCGCGCAGGCCGCCGTCCACCAGGCCCGAAACCGCGCCCGCCTGCGGCCCCATGAACATGCGCGCGGCGTCCGCGGCCTTCGCGGGGTTGTCGAACTCGAACTCCACCGTGGCGCCGGCGTTGACGAACGCGTTGGCCTCCGCAGTGCCCGGGCCGGTCGCGCCCATCCGCGCCATGATGCCCGCGCCCGCCTGCCCGTTCACCGCGAGCTTGTAGCTCCCGTCCTCGTTCCGGGTGATCTTCTGGCTGCCCGACAGGCGCGCCGCCGCGGTCATGAACGAGCCGTCCACCGAAGCGTTGAGCTCGTAGGTGTCACCCTTCCCGAGCTCCGAGAGGCGATCCTCCACCTGCAGGAGGTTCACCGACTCGTTGACCTCGCGGGCCACCTTCTTGCCCGTCCCCACCGGGTCGAGCGCCGCGTTCCCCACCGCGTTGTTCACCCCGGAGGTGATGCCCACGGCCGAGGAGCCCACCGCCTCCTGCAGCTTGTCGGCGACGTCCAGTCCCACCCGTGAGACATCGAGGCCCTTCTGCGCGGCGTTGATCACGTTGTCCACGCGGCCGGGCGTGACGTCCTTGAGCCGGTCGAGGCCCGCGTCCATCACGTTCACGCCCTGCTCGACCTTGCCGCGCACGCGGTCGCCCACGTTCTGCCAGCCGTCGTTCACGCGCTCGAGGCCCACCTTCACGGCCGCCTGCTGCAACTGCACGCCGACCTCGGCACGATCGCGGACCTCGCTCACGCCGTCCTTCACCTTGTCGACCACGTTCTCGCGGACGTCGTTGACGCGGTTGGCGGTGACCTTCGCGGCGGCCTTCGTCCCGTCGACCACGTTCTCGCGGACGTCGTTGACGCGGCTGGCGGTGACCTTCGCGGCGGCCTTCGTCCCGTCGACCACGTTCTCGCGGACGTCGTTGACGCGGCTGGCGGTGGACTTCGCGACGTCCTGCGCCTTATCGACCACGTTCTCCCGGACGTCATTGACGCGGTTCGCGGTGGCCTTCGCCGCGCCCTGGAGCCGGTAGGCGGCCTCGCCGGCCTTGTCCTTCACGCCCTCGAAGA
>CAZCWA010000491.1:0-2170 GCA_964502265.1 uncultured Myxococcaceae bacterium
CCCGCTCGCTGTTGCTGAGCTGCGCCTCGAAGACGAGCCCGCCCTTCACCTTCACCCCCAGCACCTCCCGGTCCACATCGACGCCGCCGTACACCTTGCCGTCCGGGCCGAAGCCGGAGACTGCGTACCCAGCCCTTGCCTCGAAGGAGCCGTCGGAGCCGACCGTCACTCCCGCCTTCCCCACCTGGCCCTTCACCTTCGCCTCGCCGTCCGCGTCGACGGTGACGCTCACCCCGCCCTTCACCTTCTTGTCCTTCGACTCGGCCTCGACCAAGAAGCCCCGCCCCGTCGTGACCTTGCCGTCGGTATCCACCGAGCGCGAGATCTCCTCGGGGCCCATGGACATCGAACCGGACTGTTCGTGGGTCACCCGGCCATACTGCGTGACGCCGACCGTGCCGCCGACCGAACCATGGCCCGAGGAGATTTCCAGGCTCCCCTTCAGCCCGATCGTCCCCGCGCGCATCCGGCCGGTCATGTCGGCGACCTTGTTCTCGATGGCCTTGTAGGCGCGGACGATCTCGGCCGGGCGTTTGTGGCGGGTGACGTCGCCGGTCCACTGATCTGCGAACCGCTTCGCGTGCGGATCGCCGGGCTTGAAGTCGGGCCGGATGTCCGCCTGCGGCAGCGGCGGACCCATCCGCCGGAGGTCCGCGGGGGACTGCGCGCGCATCACCTCCTGCTCGTATCGGCTCAGATACGCCCGGTGCTCGCCGAGGTAGTCGTGGGTCAGCGACACGTTCGCCTTGTGCAGCATCTCGCGTGCGGCGAGCGGCAGCGCCGCGTCGTTCTCGAAGAGCGCGGGGCGAGCCGGCGGATCAAGAGGCGCACCCAGCGGCGCCTCTCCTCCGGTCCGCTTCGTCAGCCCCTTCGCCTCCATCTGAAGCACGAAGGTCGTCTGCTGCTTCAGCGTCATCTCCTTGCACATCTTCCCCAGCACGCCCTCCCGCTGGAGCGTCTCGAGCGCCTCGCGGTACTCGCGCGGTGGGAGCTTGCCGAGCGCGTCGAGCGCGCGGTCCAGGTCCTTCTCGCGCGTGAACATCCATGCGTCCGCGGCCTTGCGCGACGCCTCGAGCGCGGCCTGTGGAGACGGCCTCGATGTCTGCGCCAATGCCCCGGCGGTGAGCGCCGGAGACGCCTTCTCCTCCTCCTCCTTTTTGCCCTCGGTGCGCTTCGGGTCTGAGGCGACCTTCGACTTGCCCTCGCTGCCGGGCTCGGGGACGTGCCGCTCCACCGAGTCCTGCGCGGGCTTCTGGGCCGCGGCGGAAGGCTTCGTCTCCTTGCCCTTCTCGGCAGCGGGCGGTGCGCCCACGGCGACGTCCTCTTCACGGACTGCGGCTGGGCGGCTTCCTTCGATTCGGCTCATGCACGACCTCCGGGAGGCGGCGTGAGCAACTTCAGGGCCGAGCGTCTGCGCGAGAGAGCGCGCCGCTTCGCAGCGTCCGCGCGAACGGACGGAGTCTCCGGGCGCGGACGGGATCTCGCCCCGGCCTCATTGGCAACCGCACGAGGCACGCACGCTGCAAAGCGGCCGGCGCACAACCCTCATCCGGAGCACCTCATGTACGCGGCCACCCATCTCGAAGACGAGTTCGTCCTCTCCCGCAACGCCTTCATCCTCATGATCGTCGCCTCGGCGTTCCTGTGGGTGAGCTTCAACGGCGTGCCGCTGCTGCCGATGGGGTTGCTCTTGAGCATCCGGTACATCGGCAAGAGCTACGAGACGACCTTCTTCGCCTCCCTCCGCAAGGGCCAGAAGCCGCTCTACGCGTGCCTCGCCGCCGCTGCCGTCGCCTTCTTCCTCATCGGCGCGAGCATCGACGTCTACGACCACGGCGGCGCGTTCGGGCTCCAGGTGTCGCTCAACATGCTCCGGTTCTTCTGAGCGGAGCGGCCGCTCACGACTCCCAGGGATCCGATGGGAGCCTCGGCTGCGCTTCGATGATCTCCTCCAGCGACTGAGCAAAGTCGGGGTCCGGGCGCGGACCTGCGGCGAGAAGATGGACGAGGGTCGACAAGGTCACTCTGGTGGGCGCGATCGGCGAGATGCGGCACACGGGGTCGCCGGCCCTCACCACCACGAACGACTCACCACGGTGACGGACGCGGTCGAGCAACTCGGAGAACGAGCGGGAGGCTTCCGCCTCTGTGATGCGGAATTCGGACATGG
>CAZCWA010000491.1:2270-4113 GCA_964502265.1 uncultured Myxococcaceae bacterium
TCGCGGGCCACGCGGTCGGAGGCGCGGGCGGCCTCGCGGGTGAGGAACCAGCGGGCGGTGCCGGACTGGGCGGCGACGGCGGCCTCGAGCAGCGACTCGAAGAGCACCTCCGCCAGCGCCCTCACCTCGGTGAGTTGAGGGATCCACGACGGCAGCTCCCGCGTCACCCGGAGGTGGATGCGAATGAAGTCCAGCTCCTCCAACGTCCCATCGAGGTCGCCCGGCTCCACGATCCGGTGCAGGCCCATCCGGCGGTGGAAGTCGAAGCACAAGGGCAGCTTCGCCAAGGCGAGGCTCCGCACCGCACCGATGAGCTCCCACGCCACCCTCAGCGACGCATGCGCTTCCTCCGTCAGCGGCGCAGGAGGGGTCATTCCCCGCACAACCCCTTCGAACCTCTCGAGCGCTCCGAGTTCCTCGTAAAGCGTGGCCACCGCCTCGTCGGCGGGGAACATCGCGTCCTCGGGCATCTGGTAGGGGTAGCGGACGGCGAGCGCATGGACGGCCCTGCCGGCCTCGATCACCCGGGACGGGTCATCCAGCTCGGGAAATCCGCGCACGTAGCGGAGGACCGCTCCGCGCCAGTGGTTCTTCCCCACCCGCCCGATGACGCGCGAGGCGAAGGGGCGGGCCCGCTCGGGCTCGTTGCGGAACACGAGACAGCCCGCCGCCACAAGCCGGTCCGACAGCCTCGCCACCTGGTGACACATCACCGCGCGGTATCCCTGGCCGCCCTCCTCGCTCTCTGCGTCGATCAGCGCCTCGAGCGCCGACTGCATCTGCGTTCGGTGCGCCAGCGCCCCGGCCGAAAAGGCCTCTTCCGGAAGCTCCGCTAGAGACCAGTACACCCGGTCGACCCAGCGGAGGATTTCCCCCGGCGGGTCCTCCAATACCGACGCCTCCCGTTCGAAACCCGCGACCGGCGAGTCTTCCGGCGCCGCCCACAGGCACTCCACCAGCGCGACCGCCGCCTTGCGGAGCGCGTCGCTGGACGGCTCGGGCGCGGGCTTCGCGTCGATCCACTCGGCGAGCGTGTCCACCCGTTCGGCGAGCTTCTCCAGCTCTCCCGGCGGCATCACCCGCTCCGCAAGCCGCGCCTCGTGCTCACGCCCGAGCGCCAGCACCTCCCGGGCGGTGCGCAGCACGCGCGCCGGGTCGTCCACCACCTCGTCGTAGCAGTCCATGTTTTCCATGCCGGCCATGCTAGTCCGGGCGTGCTCGCCCGGTCAGGAGGGGCGGGAGTTGATCGCCCGCTCGTGCTTTGGCGAGGCTCCCCGCAACTCCAGCGAGAGATGCCCGATGCCTTCAGTCATCCAGTCCAAGAAGCCCCGGAACCCGCCGCAGGTCATCGTCGACCTCTCGATCAACGCCGTGGAGGTGATGACCGACTACGAGGACGCATTCACGGAGCGGGGCCTCGACCCGGTCTTCCGCGCCAACCTCCTCGCCGCTGCGCAGCAGCTCAGCACCGCGGTCAACGGCCACGTCTCCGCGTTCGCGAAGAAGGTGGGCTCCACCCGGGACAACGAGAGGACCGTCGTCGCCTCGTGGCAGACGCTGATGCGCTACCGGGAGGCGGTGACGACCCTCTTCGGACGAGGAAGTCCGGAGAGCGCGCAGGTGGGGATCGGGAGGACGGGGCGGAGCGTGACCACGCCGCGCCCGTTCCTGCGGGCGCTCGATGCGTTTCAGGCGGGCGTGGCCGAGCACGCTCACATTGCCGCCTCGATCGGGATGAAGCCGGAGGACCACGCGCGACTTCAGGCGCTCCACGCCACGGTCAGCGCGGTCGAGGCCGCGCAGGAGGCCGCCAAAGGACGGCGCGCCTTCAGCAAGCAGCTCG
>CAZCWA010000492.1:0-4111 GCA_964502265.1 uncultured Myxococcaceae bacterium
GAGGTTGCGGACCAGGGCCTGCGCCCGGGACACGCCCTCGGCCACGTCGCGGACGATGAGCACGTTGGTGCGGGTGTCCACGGTCACGCCCCCGCGGGCGGTGAGGACCTCCTTCACCCGCGCGCTCATCTCGTCGGCGGTGGCGTAGTTCACCGGGATGAGGCGGACCTCGATCGGCTTCTGCTCCTCGAGCGCGCGGCGCCGCTCGTTGCGCAGCTTCGCCTCCTGCTCCAGGGTGGCCAGCGGCGCCACGCGGATGATGTTGCCGCCGCCCAGGTCCTCGCGGCCGAGCTGCTTCGAACGCAGGATCAGATCCAGCGCCTGGTCCCAGGGGACGTTGCGCAGGCGGATGGTCACGGTGCCCTTCACGTCGTCTGCCACGACGATGTTCTTCTTGGACACCTCGGCGATGATCCGCATCAGGTTGTGGATGTCGATGTCCTTGAACTCGAAGGAGACCCGCTTGCCGCGGTAGCGCGACTGCCTCGGCGCGCCCTCCTCCGCGTACGCCGCCGCCTCACCGCTGAAGCCGGCCGAGCGCTGCGACACCGCCACCTCCTCGGTCTGCACGCCCTTCGCGGTCAGCCGCCAGGCAAGGCCCGCCTTCGTCTTCACCAGCGTCTCGTCGAGCGGCTCGGACGCGGCCACCACCACCCGCACCCGGTTCTGGCCGCCGGGCACGCCGAAGGCGCTGATCGTCTTCACCGGCGTCTCCAGCGCGCTGGTGTCGAGGCTGCGCTCCAGCTTCTTCGGCAGCTTCGCCGACTCGAGGGTCAGCACCGCGCTGCGCGGATCCGGGCGGTCCACCTTGAACGCCACCTCGTGGCTCAGCTCGAGTTCGATCCGGCCGCCCCGCTCGTCCTCCACGAAGGTGAGGTTGCGGATCTCGGCCAGCTTCGCGGACGCGGCCGCCGGAGCAGGCGCAGGGGTGTTGGAGGGCGCGGCGCGGAGGGGCTCGGTCTCCAGCGGCACGCGCTGCCCGTCGATCTCCACCAGCGCCTCGGGCGCCTCGTCCGAAGGCGCGGGCTGCGGCGCCTTCGCCTGCGCCACGGCGGCCGGAGAGGTCAGCTCCAGCCCGCCCTTCACCCGCTTCGCCTGCCAGCCGGAGGCGGGACCATGCAGGTCGAGCACCAGCCTCACCTTGTCCGCGTGCGGTCCTGCGCGCAGGGCCTTCACCTGGCCCCTGCCGCCCCGGGGCGCCTTCGTGCCGAGCTTCACCCCGTAGAGGTCCACCGCCAGCCGCGGCGGGTCCTGCAGCTCGATCAGCTCGAACCGGGCCACGTCGCCGTCGCCCCGGATCCGCAGGCCCGCGTCGGTCAGCCGCAGCTCGGTGATCCGCTTCGCCGGGTTGGCCACCTGCTGCTCGTCCAGCTTCGCCTGCACCACGTTCTCGCGGGCATCGCGCACGGCGGGAGCCTGGGGGGCAGACTCGACCTGCGCGGGCGCGGGCGCGGCGGCGTTGGCCCGGGTGGCTTCGGCGTCCACCGAGATGACCACCCGGTTCCCGTCCGCGCGGACGTCATAGCCGCGGGCGCCGTCGAGGCTCACCACCAGGCGGCCCACGCTCGAGCGCTCGTCGGAGAACTGGGAGGCGACCACGCCGCGGACGGGGCCTTTGCCTTCGTGGTGCCCCTTCACCGCGGTGGCGTCCGCGCCGGAGAGGTCCACCACCAGCCGGTCCGGGCTCCCGAGCCGGAAGACGGTGAACGTCGGGGCGCGCGAGCCCTGCACCACCACCTGCGCACCGGCGCCGGCGGGAATGACCTCGATGTTGTCGAGGCTGTTGAGCCCCTGTGCGGACGCCCCGCCGCCCGCGAATACCAGCGACAAAGTCGCCAACCAGCCGTTGATGCGCATCTCCCAGGCCCCTCTTCCTGAAAAGCTCAGCGTTGTGTGCGGCGCCGGAAGCCGCGTGATGCTCTATTCGAAGAGCCGTCCCGTCAGCAGGTCCTGCGCGGGCTCCAGGTTGCCGCCCTCCTGCCGCATCCGGATGTTCTTCGGGATGGACGCGCGCTTGCCGTCCGGTTGATTCCAGTACTCCGTGACCACCAGCCCGTCGCGGAGGATCTGCGTCACCCGCCCGCCCTGGCGTCCCACCCGGGTGTTGCGCCGGACGATGTGGCCGCGCCCCTGCGGGTCGAGCAGCATCCCGAACGGGTTGGCGTCACCGGTCACCACCGCGGTCAGCGTGAGCTGATCGAGGTCCCACTGGCACAGGGGATCGGCGCACTCGCGGTTGACGTCCGCCGCCCGCGACGGAGCGATCTCCTCCGGGAGCCGGTACGGATCGCGCTTGCCGAGCGGGTTGTAGGCGTAGAGATGGGCGAGCGTCTCCGCGGCGGGCGGGGGCGCCTGTTCGACGACCTCCACCGGCTTCGGCGCCGGGGCGCGCGCGGGCGCCGCCGCCACGGGCTTCGGGCCGTCGCACCCGACGACCGCGACCGCGCCGAGCGCGAGCAGAATGGACTTCAGCGGCCTCATGGAGGTGACTCCCTACGGGTTCTGGCCCTGATTCTGGGGCCGATCAAGAAAACGGAAGGTGGTGGCCAGGAACTCGCTCTTGAGCACGACCTTGTCGTTCCGGATCTCCGGCGTGCCGAGCTTGATCTCGTTCACGTTGATGATCCGGCGCATGTTCGCCAGCTCCTGCATGAACATCGCGATCTCGTGGTAGTTGCCGGTGACCGCCATCTTCACCGGGATGCGCGAGTAGAACGGCTGGCCGTTGGCCGCCGCCACCGGGCTCTCGTTGCCGGGCTCGACGCGGCTGATCTCGAGGCCGGACTTCTTGCCCACGTCGTTGAGCTGGGTGAGCAGCTCGTCGATGTCCTTCTGCTGCGGCAGCTCGGTGAGCGCCTCCGCGAGCTGCTGCTCGAGCCGCGCCATCTGCTTCTGCAGCTCGTTGAGGTTCTGCGCGATGGCCTCCTTCTCCAGGAGCTGCGCGTCGAGCTGGACGATCCGCGACTGGTTGCTGCGGATCTTCTTGTCCATGTCGATGATGAACCCGTACCAGGTGCCGCCGGTGATCAGCGCGACGAGCAGGAAGATGCCGCCGAACTTCGCCGCGGGGGGCGCCTTGGAGATCTTGTCGAGAAGCTGTTCCATGTGCGTTTGGCCCGGGCGCTACAGCGTGTACTTGGCGGTGAAGTTGAGGGTGAAGTCGACCAGCTTGCGTGCGCCGGCCCCGCCCGAAGAGCCGCCGCTCTCCTTCTGGGTGGCGTTGACCAGCTCCACGCCCTCGAAGAAGTGGCCGACCTCGGAGGCGTTGAACTCGGCGAGCTCGCCGCCGGCGGAGAGCAGCTCCACCCGCGCGGTCTTCTGATCCCGCCGGGCCTCCACCAGCCGGCCCATGCCCTTCGGCGTCCAGACCACGCCCTTGAGCTGGCGCATCAGCTCCGCCACGTCCTCGTGGGAGACCGCGCTGCCCTGGACCTTCACCTTCTGGCCCTTCTCGTCGAAGGAGCTGAGCCAGACCTTGGAGGGCGTGGCGGTGGCGAGCGCGTCCAGGATCTTCACCGGGCCGGAGCGGCCACGGCGCAGGCTCTCGAGGACCGCGAGCTTGTCCTTCAGCTCCTTCTCGCGCTCCTTGATGTGGTTCACCTCGCCGATCACCGACTCGAGCTGCCGGATCGACGCTTCCTTCTGGGCGATCTGCGCGCGCTGGTTGCGGACGGTGCGGTCCTTGCCGCCGTACCACCACCAGTTGCCGCCCACCGCCCCGGCCAGCACCAGCGCGTAGAGCACGAGGAGCTGCTGCGAGACCTCGCGCTTCTTGACCTGCCGGACCGGCAGGAGGTTGATCTTGATCATCATCGACGTGCGTCCTCGTCAGCGTGCGGAGGGCTAGTCCAGCTTGTCCCCGGGCTTGCGGAGCGCGAGCCCCATGGCCACGGCGGCCATGGGCGCCACGTCCATCACGAACGCCGGGTCGAATCTGCGGTTGTCGATCTCGATCGACTTGAAGGGGTTCAGGATCTCCACCGGCACGCCCACGCGCGCCTCGATGGTCTTGAAGAGCGCGGGGATCTTGGCCGAGCCGCCGGAGAGGTAGACCCGGGTGAAGTTCGCGTCCGCCGCGGTGCCCGCGTAGAAGTCCAGGGAGCGCTGGATC
>CAZCWA010000493.1:0-4100 GCA_964502265.1 uncultured Myxococcaceae bacterium
TGCGGGAACGTTCCCGGCCGGTTCACGAAGAGCAGGGTTGTTTCTCCTCTCAGCTCAGTGGCAGGCAGGCGCGCCCGACTCCACCTGCGCCATCACCGCGCGGTAGACGAGGACCACCGCCGCAGCGAGCGGCACCGCGCGCCGGACCGCGAAGTCGATCAGCGGGCGGCGACCCGTCCTCCAGAGCCCCGCGCCCACCTGCGCCGCCACGAGCATCGGCAGCCCGGCGATCGCGAACGCTCCCATGATGATCCCGCCCGCGAGGAAGGAGCCGGAGGCGAGCGCGGCGGCCATGATCCCGTAGAGCAGCCCGCACGGGAGCAGCGGGGTGAGCGCGCCCATCGCCCCTGCGCGCAAGGAGGGGGAGAGCCGCGCGCTGGCCCGGCCCACCCAGCCGATCGCCTTCGACACGCCGGGCAGGGGCCGCAGCCGCTTGCCCAGCTCCAGCGCGGAGGCGACCAGGCCCGCGGCCATGATCCACGGCAGCCACGGCTGCACCGACACGCTGAAGAGCCGGCCCACGCCGCCGCCGAGCCCGCCGAGCAGCGCCCCCATCAGCGCATACGCGCCCACCCGCGCCGCCTGGTAGCTCCACTGCGCCCGCCGCCGCGAAGACCCCCGCTCCAGAGGAAGGGTCGCGCACGCGAGCGGCCCGCACATGAGGAGGCAGTGCACGCTCCCGCTGATGCCCACGATGAGCGCGCCTGCCGCCGCGGCCCCGATCGTCGAAGCGGACGCGGTCATGTCAGCGATTAGCAATAGAGATACATCCATGAATGCCCGTTCACGCAACCGGCATGCCGTTCGCAGGACGCGCCGCTTCGCATGGCCAATGCCTCTCAGACGCCCGCGACTGCCGCCGCGCCCGCGCAATGCTTGCACTGCGGCACCCGGGTCCCCGCAGATTCTGCGCGCGCCGACTTCTGCTGCGCCGGCTGCGAGGTGGTGTACGGCCTCCTGAGGTCGCAGGGGCTCGAGCGCTACTACGCCCTCGCCGGCCGGGAGGTGGCCCCCGTCCCCGAGGCGTCCCGTGACCGCAGCCACGCGTGGCTCGAGCCGCTGCTGGAGAAGGCGGAGGGCCGCGCGGGCGAGGTGTACGGCCTCGAGCTGGATGTACAGGGCATCCACTGCGCCGCATGTGTCTGGCTAATGAATGAGCTGTTCCGGCGCCACGCGGGCGGCGGCAGCGTGATCGTCAACCCCGCGCTGGGCAAGGTGAAGCTCCAGTGGCGCCGGGGCGCGTTCGACGTCCGCCGCTACCTCCGCGAGGTGGAGGGCTTCGGCTACCAGTTCGGGCCCTCGCGCAAGGAGGCGACGAAGGCGAGCGTCGACCTCCCCGTCCGGCTCGGCATCACCGCGGCCATCACCATGAACGTGATGATCTTCTCGGTGAGCTTCTACCTGGGGCTCACGCCGGCGGACGGCGAGCTCTTCTCCCTCTTCACCCAGCTCAGCCTCTGGCTCTCCACGGCGGTGGTGCTGGTGGGCGGCTGGCCCTTCTTCAAGGCCGCGGTGCAGGGGTTGCGGCGGGGCGTGCTGCACCTGGATCTGCCCATCGCGGTGGGCATCGTGCTCGTCTACCTGACCTCGGTGCTGGCGGCGCGCGACGGCCGCGGCGACCTCGCGTACTTCGACACCCTCAACACCTTCGTGCTGCTGATGCTGGTGGGCCGTTGGCTGCAGCAGCGCGTGGTGGAGCGCAACCGGCGCTACCTGCTCGAGGACGACGGCGCGGCCGGGCTCTACGTGCGGCGCATCGAGGCCGGGCGGCTTCAGACGGTGCCCGCCGCCGGCATCCGCGAAGGCGACGAGCTGCTCGTCGCGCCCGGCGATCTGGTCCCGGTGGACGCGGTCCTGCTCGAGGGGGGCGGCCGCTTCTCCACCGCGTGGATCACCGGCGAGTCCGACGTCCGGACCCACGCCGAATCAGAGGAGGTGCCCGCCGGCGCCTGCAACGAGGGCCAGCGCGCGGTCCGCGTCCGCGCCTCCACCGCCTTCGCCGACTCCCCGCTGGTGGCGCTCCTGCGCGCGCCGCCGGACAGCCGCGGTGTCCGCGTGAGCCGCTTCTGGGACGTGCTCGCGCGCGGCTGGGTGGTGGGTGTGTTCGCCGCCGCAGCGCTCGGCGTCCTCCTCTGGTGGCCGGAGGGCCCGCACCGCTCCCTGGAGATCGCCGCCGCGCTGCTGGTGGTGACCTGTCCGTGCGCCCTCGGCATCGCCACCCCGCTCGCCTACGAGCTGATGCAGACCCGCCTTCGCCGCGCGGGCGTGTTCGTGCGCAGCCTCGACCTGCTCGACCGCGCCACCCGCGTGCGCAAGGTCCTCTTCGACAAGACCGGCACCCTCACGCTCGGCCGGCTGGAGCTGTCCAACCGCCGGGCCGTCGACGTCCTCTCCCCGGACCTGCGCGACCTCACCTTCTCCATGGTCGCGCGCTCCAACCACCCGGTGAGCCGGGCGCTGGCGGACGCGCTGCAGGGCGCGCGCTTCGGGACGCTGGGTGAGGTGGAGGAGCTGCCCGGCCGCGGGCTCGAGCTTCATCGCGACGGGGTGGTCTGGCGGGTGGGCAAGCCTCAGTGGGCCGCGCCGCATGTGGCCGGGACGCACCGCGGGGTGACCGTGCTCTCCCGCGATGGCGAACCCCTGGCCTCCTTCGAGCTGCGCGAGGCGCTCCGTCCGGACGCGCGGCGCGAGGTGGAGACGCTCAACGGACTCGGCCTGCAGACGTGGCTGGTGTCGGGCGACGCGCAGGAGAAGGTGACGCGGCTGGCGAAGGCGCTGGGCATCCCGGAAGAGCGCGCGCTCGGCGGGCAGCGGCCCGAGGACAAGGCGCAGGTGGTGGCGCGCATCGAGGCGCGGGACACGCTCTTCCTCGGCGATGGGGTGAACGACGCGCTCGCGTTCGAGGCGGCGCTGTGCGCGGGGACGCCGGCGGTGGACCGGCCGGTGATGCCGGGGCGCGCGGACTTCTTCCTGCTCGGCGAGGGCGTGGGCGGCGTCCGCGAGCTGCTGGCGGGTGCGCAACGTTTGCGCCGCGTGGTCCGGCGGGTCCTGCTGGTCACCGTCCTCTACAACGCGCTGGCCGTCACCGCGTGCCTGCTCGGCTGGATGACCCCGCTGCGCGCGGCGATCGCCATGCCGGTGAGCTCCATCACTGCCATCGCCGGCGTGGCGGTGGCGCTCGGGGGCAAGCGCCGCTTCACGCGCGATGAAGACCTGCTCGTGGCGGCTGGCCCTCGCAATGCACGGGAGGCCTCCGCTTGAACGTCCTCATCCTCCAGGTGTTCGTCTCGCTGATGCTGGTCGTCGGCTCGGTGCTCCTCTTCCTGGTGAGCGTCCGGCAGCGCGACCACGAGCACGCCGATCGCATCTCCCTCTTCCCGCTCGAGGACGACGCGCGTCCCGAGCCTCCCCCCACCCCGCCCGAGGTACTCCCTTGACCCTTCTCACAACGACCTCCACCGAAAGTCGCATCGTCTACGACGACGCCATCGTCCGACGGTTCCTCTGGGCCTCCGTGCTCTTCGGGATCGTGGGGATGAGCGTGGGCGCGCTCATCGCCTCCCAGCTCGCGTGGTTCCAGGCGAACTTCGACGTGCCCTGGCTCACGTACTCGCGGCTGCGCCCGCTGCACACCAACGCGGTCATCTTCGCCTTCGTGGGCAACATGATGTTCGCGGGCATCTACTACTCCACCCAGCGCCTGCTGAAGCAGCGCATGGCGAGCGACGCGCTCTCGAAGATCCACTTCTGGGGCTGGCAGCTCATCATCGTGGCCGCGGCGATCACCCTTCCGCTCGGCATCTCCTCCTCCAAGGAGTACGCCGAGCTCGAGTGGCCGATCGACGTCGCGATCGCGGTCGTCTGGGTCGTCTTCGCGGTGAACTTCTTCTGGACGCTGGCGAAGCGGAACGAGAAGAACCTCTACGTCGCGATCTGGTTCTACATCGCCACCATCGTCACGGTGGCGGTGCTGCACATCGTGAACTCGCTGGCGCTGCCGCTCTCGGCGACCAAGAGCTACTCGGTCTTCAGCGGCGTGCAGGATGCGCTGGTGCAGTGGTGGTACGGCCACAACGCCGTCGCCTTCTTCCTCACCACGC
>CAZCWA010000494.1:0-4091 GCA_964502265.1 uncultured Myxococcaceae bacterium
TGGCGCCCTCCTCCTTGCTGCCTGCCAGCCTGCCCCGAAGCCGGGCGAGGCCACGATCGACCTCCGGCACAACCGGCAGGGCGGCGGCACCCCGGTGGCGACCTTCCATGGCGACTCCATCACCGCGGAGGAGCTGAAGGAGCGCTTCGCGGAGATGAACCCGTTCGCCCGCGCGCGCTTCCAGACCGCGGACGAGCGCAAGCAGTTCGTGGAGAACATGGCGCGCTTCGAGCTGCTCGCCGCCGAGGCGGTGAAGCGCGGCCTGCAGAACGACCCCGAGGTGGTGCACCAGGCCAAGACGGTGATGGTGCAGAAGCTCCTCCAGCAGGAGTTCGACGAGAAGCCGATGCCGGTCTCCGACGAGGAGGTGGCGGCCTTCTACGACAAGCACAAGGGCGACTACGTGAAGCCGGAGATGGTGCGGCTGTCGCACGTGTTCGTGAGCGCGCCCGAGGGCTCGGCGGAGCGCGAGGAGAAGCGCAAGGCCGCGGAGAAGGTGCTGGCGGACGCGCAGGCGCTGCAGGCGCTGGACTTCAACGGCTTCGGCCGGCTGGCGGCGGACCACTCGGAGGACGAGCGCACCAAGCCGTTGCGCGGTGACATGCGGTACCTCACCTTCGAGGACCTCGGGAAGGACTACGGGCAGGCGGTGGCGGACGCGGCGGCCGGGCTCGAGCAGGTGGGCCAGCTCTCGGGCGTGGTGGAGACGAAGGACGGCTTCCACGTGCTCAAGCTGCAGGCGCGGCAGGCGGCGCTGAACCTCGGCGTGGAGCAGGTGAAGGCGCAGATCCAGCGGCGGCTCATCCAGGAGAAGCGCGCCAACGCGTTCAACACCTTCGTCGACGGGCTGCGCAGCAAGGCGAACTACCAGCTTCACGACGCGCCGATCACCGCGATGGAGCTCGACCTCAAGGCGCCCGCGGTGGAGCCCAAGGGTCCGCCGCCGGGATACATCCCGCCGATGGCGGGCGGGGCGCCGACCCACTGATGCGGCGCGGCGGGCCACAACGCTCCTGGATGGGGACGGTCCTGGCGGTGGCGGTGCTCGTCGCCATCGGCGCGGCGAGCGCGGGCGGCGCGGGCCTGCTCGCGGGCTGCACCGAGAAGAAGGAAGGTCCCGCGGCGCCGGGCGCGGTGGCGACGGTGAACGGCGAGCCCATCTCGAAGAAGGACTTCGCGCGGGAGCTTGCGCGCGAGCTGGCCACGGTGGACCCGGTGGAGCCGCGCAGCCCCGAGCAGTTGGAGCCCTTCCGGCGCGCGCTGCTCGAGGAGCTGATCGCGCGGACGCTGCTCTTGCAGACCGCGCGCAACCTGAGCCTGCAGGCCTCCGCCGAAGAGGTGGATCGCCGCATCCTCCGCATCACCGCGGACTATCCGGCGGAAGGCTTCGAGGAGGCGCTCGCGCAAGGACAGCTCACCATGGCGGAGCTGAAGGCGAAGACCCAGGCGCTGATCGTGATCGAGAAGCTCTTCGACGAGCACGTCTACCCGCGGGTGGCGGTGACCGAGGAGGAGCTGCGCGAGTGGTTCGAGGCCAACCGCGAGCAGTTCGACGCGCCCGAGCAGGTGCGCGCGGCGCAGATCGTCGTGCGGACGCTCGATGAAGCGCGCAGGCTGCAGACGCTCCTGCGGCAGGGGAGGAAGTTCCCCGACCTCGCGCGCAGGTACTCGCTCTCGCCGGACGCGAAGGTGGGCGGTGACCTCGGGTTCTTTCCGCGCGGGGTGATGCCGCCGGCGTTCGAGGAGGTCGCGTTCAAGCTGGCGGTGAACCAGGTCTCGGACGTGGTGACCACCGAGTACGGCTTCCACCTCTTCAAGGTGCTCGAGCGGAAGCCGGCGCGGAAGCGTGAGCTGATCGAGGTGCGCGCGCAGGTGGAGGAGAAGCTCGTCGCCCAGAAACGCTCGGAGGCGCAGCGGGCGTTCCTCGAGAAGCTGCGCGCCGAGGCGAAGATCGAAATCAACGAGCCGGTGCTGCTGTCGGTGACCGGCCGCAAGGAGCGCGGGGCGCAGGCCACCGCGCCAGGGATGTGATGGGCATGAAGCGCTCACAGTCGTTGTCGCGGGTCGCCGGTGGGGCCGTGTTCGCCGTGGTCGGTGCGCTGCTCTTCGCCGCGCCGGCCGCGCGCGCAGAGCTGGTGGACAAGGTCGCCGCGGTGGTGGACGAGCAGGTCATCACCCTCTCCGAGGTCGAGCGCCGCGCCGCCCCCGAGCTGCGCCAGGCCTTCAACGAGCGGGATCCGCAGCGCCGCGCCACCATGCGCCGGGCGATCATGGAGGCCGCGCTGGAGAGCCTCATCGCCGAGAAGCTGCTCGAGCGGGAGATGGAGGAGCTGGGCATCACCGTGGGCGAGCAGGAGGTGGAGCTGGGGCTCGACGACGTGCGCCGCCAGAACAACTTCACCCCCGAGCAGTTCGAGCAGGCGCTGCGGCAGGAGGGGTACACGCTCCAGTCGTACAAGGAGTTCATGCGCAAGCACCTGCGCCGGATGAAGCTGGTGAACCTCAAGGTGCGCAGCCGGGTGAAGGTCTCGGAGAAGGACCTGCGCGCGGAGTACGACCGCTGGGTGCGGACGGAGCAGTCGGACCCCGAGGTGCACGCGCGTCACATCCTGGTGCGCCTGTCGAAGGACGCCACGCCGGAGCAGGAGGCCGAGGCGCTGGCGAAGGCGCGCGCGCTGGCCGAGGAGGCGCGGCAGCCGGGCGTGGACTTCGCACAGCTCGCGCGGGAGAAGAGCGAGGGCCCGTCGCGTGAAGATGGCGGCGACCTCGGGTTCTTCAAGCGCGGGATGATGCTGCCGGACTTCGACCGGGTGGCGTTCAGCCTGCCGGTGGGCGGCGTCTCGGATCCGGTGCGGACCCACTTCGGCTACCACGTGATCAAGGTCGAGGAACGCCGCGCCCCGGACGTGCCCGCGTTCGAAGAGGTGAAGGCGCAGCTCCAGGACAACGTGATGCGGAACCAGCTCGAGAAGTACACCGAGCAGTACGTGAAGGAGCTGCGGCAGAAGGCCAACGTCGAGGTCCGCATCTGAGGCGTCCCGGTGTGAAGCCGGTGGTGGGGATCTCGCTGGGAGATCCCTCGGGCATCGGCCCCGAGGTGACGTTGAAGGCGCTGGCCCTTCAGAGGGTGAAGCGCGCGCTGGTGCCTGTCGTGTTCGGGGACGCGGGCGCGCTGCCTGGCGCTGAGAAGTGGGAGCGGTGCACGCTGGAGGCGCTCGTCTCGGGCTCCCGTGGGCCGCCCAAGCGTCCGACCCTGGTGGAGGTCTCGAAGCTCCCCGCGCGGATGCGTCGGCCGGGGATGCCGACGCCCGAGGGAGGGCGCGCCCAGTACGGCTACGTGCGCGCGGCGATCGAGGCGGCCAAGGCCGGGGCGGTGGATGCAATCTGCACCGCGCCGGTGTCGAAGGAAGGGATCTCGCGCGCGGGCATCCCGTTCATGGGGCACACCGAGGTCCTCGCCGACGCGTGGGGCCGTGAGGTCCTGATGCTCATGGCCGGGCCCAGGCTCCGCGTGGCGCTGGCGACGAACCACCTGCCGATCGCGGAGGTGCCGCGGGCGCTTCAGGTGGGCAAGCTGATCGCGCAGCTCGAGCTGCTCGCGCGGGGCGTGAAGCCATTGGTGGGCCGGCGCGCGGTGCGGCTCGGCGTGTGCGGGCTCAATCCCCACGCGGGCGAGGGAGGACTGCTCGGGCGCGAGGAGGTGGAGATCATCTCGCCGGCCATCGAGCAGGCCCGCGCAAAGGGACTCAAGGTCGACGGGCCGCTTCCCGCTGACGGCCTCTTCGCGCGCGCCGCCCAGCCCGGCTTCCCGTACGACGCGGTGCTGGCCATGTTCCACGACCAGGGCCTCGTGGCCGCCAAGGCGCTCGACTTCGAAGAGACGGTGAACGTGACGCTGGGACTGCCCGTACCGCGCACCTCGCCCGACCACGGGACCGCCTACGACATCGCCGGGAAGGGCGTGGCCTCAGCGGTGCCGATGGCCAGTGCCCTGCTGATGGCCGCGCAGCTCGCGGGATAGTGCAGCGGCCGTGGCTCCAGCGGCCTCCTGCGAGCCCTGGTGGCCGGTTTCCGGGCAGGTACTAACCATG
>CAZCWA010000495.1:0-4067 GCA_964502265.1 uncultured Myxococcaceae bacterium
GTGCTGAAGGCCACGCCCGCCTCGGCGCCCTCGGCGTGCGCGAGGTTCTCCTCCAGCATCCCGCGGGTGGGCTCGTCGAGCCGGTCGTAGATGTAGATCGGCACCTCGCGGTCCGGGTTCACCCGGTCGCAGGCGAAGCGGAAGAAGCCGTCCGCCCCGCGCGAGGAGCCGTCGAGCCGGAACGTCGCCGATGCGCTCATCGGCGGCACGACGTGGTGGTTGTAGTCCCACTTCTTCGACTTGAACTGCCCGTGGATGAGGCGCGTCCGGAGCTCGTGCGGCTTCTTCATGCCCAGCGACTTAGACGCGCGCGCGCGGCTCGGGAAGGTCCATCACGCCTGCTCGCCCTCCTGGCGCAGTGCAACAATGCCGTCACAGCGGTGCAACGCATTAGCTACACACCGTCTGCACGCCTGCTTCCTTAAGCTGTGCTTGTGCAAAACGGTACCTTCCCCGGACGGAAGTGGTAGGTTCCGCGCGCTTTTTCGGCCGGGAAATCAAAGGAAAAAAACCTCATGAATCGTCTCCTCTTGGGCGCGGGCCTCGCGGTCGCGCTCGTCCTGGGTGGGTGCGGCGGCTGCGGTGGCGACATCGAGCCCGTGCCCGACGGCGGGGTGATCCCGAAGGCCTCGGCCTCGGCGTCCACCGTCACCGTCTCCCCCGACAGCCTCCCCGCGGACGGCACCTCCTCCGCCACCATCACCGTCACCGTGCGCGACGACGAGGGCGCCCCGCTCGAGGCCGTGAGCGTGGCGCTGGCGTCGAGCGGCTCGGGCAACACCATCGAAGGGTCTCCTTCGGACTCCAACGCCGAGGGCGTGGTCACCTTCTCGCTGACGTCCACGAAGGCGGAGGCGAAGGCGCTGACCGTCACCGCGGGCGAGGTCGAGCTCGAGGCGCGGCCGATGGTGACCTTCGTTCCGGCCGACGCGTCGCGCCTGGCGATGCGGGTGCAGCCGTCGAACGTGCAGGCCGGCGTGGCGATTTCCCCGGCGGTCGTCGTCGAGGTGCTCGATGCGCAGGGCAACCTGGTGCAGGACGGCGCTTCCGAGATCACCGTGGCGCTCTTTGGCGGCGCGGACGGCGCGACCCTCTCCGGCACCACCACCGCGACCGCGAGCGAGGGCGTGGCCACCTTCGGTGACCTCTCCATCGACCGCGTGGGCGAGGGCTACACGCTGCTCGTCTCCGCGGAGGGCCTGGCCTCGGTCGAGTCCGCGGCCTTCGAGGTCCTCGCGGGCACGCCTTCGCGCCTGGCCTTCGTGTCCCAGCCGTCGGAGGGGACCGCAGGCGTGGCGCTGGGCTCGGCGGTTGAACTCGAGCTGCAGGATGCGCAGGGCAACCGCGTGGAGGGCACCGCCAGCGTGACGCTCGCCATCGCCACCGGTCCCGCGGGCGCGACGCTCTCCGGCACCACCACGCTGCAGACCACCACCGGGCTCGTGCGCTTCGAGGAGCTCGTGCTCGACCGGGTGGGCAACTACACGCTCGCCGCCACCGCGCAGGGCTTCATGGGCGCGACCAGCACGGTCATCGCCATCGGCGCAGGCTCCGCCGCGCAGCTCGCGTTCGTGAACGGGCCGGAGGACGTCGACGTGCGCGACGCCTTCACCGTCACCGTCGCGGTGCGCGATGCGGCCGGGAACCGGGTGATGTCCGCGAGCGATGCCGTCACCCTCTCGCTGTCGGGCTCGGGCTCGGGCGCGCTGCTGGGCACCGCCACCGTGAACGCGTCGAGCGGGCTCGCCACCTTCACCAACCTCTCGATCGACGACGAGGGCAGCTACACGCTGCAGGCCACCGCCGGCACCCTGACCCCGGCCACCAGCGCCCCCTTCACGGTGAGCGACGACGTGGCCCCCGGCGCGGTGACCGACCTCGCCGTGACCGGCACCGCGCAGACCACCGTCACCCTCGGCTGGACCGCCACCGGTGACGATGGCGCGCTGGGCACCGCGGACGCGTACGAGCTGCGCTGGTCGCTCGCGCCCGTCACCGAGGCGAGCTTCGCCTCCGCCACCGCGGTCACCACGCAGGCCCCGGGCGCGCCGGGCACCGTGGAGAGCATCACCGTCACCGGGCTGCCCGCCGCGTCGATCGTCCACTTCGGGCTGCGCGTGCTGGACGGCGCGGGCAACGCGTCGACCGTGGCCACCGTCTCCGGCACCACCGCGGCATGCCCCACCGGCTACACCGGCCTTGCGTGCGACACCTGCGCGACCGGCTTCCGTGAGACCGCGCCGGGCGTGTGCGAGGACTTCTGCACCAACCCGGATCCCTGCAACCCGGCCCCGGCCGACTCGTGCGACGGCGACGTGCTCGTCAGCCACGGCGCGTCCCGGACCTGCACCCCGACCACCAGCGCGCCGTTCTACGCCTGCAGCGCGCCGGTCGAGACGGACTGCACCGCCACCGGTGAGCTCTGCCATGACGCCGCCTGCGTGGCGAACCCGTGCGGCGCGACCACCTGCACCCCGCCCGCCGCGACCTGCAACGCGCAGGGCGAGCGGGTGACGTACGCGTCCGCGTGCACCGTGGACCGGACCGGCACTTCGCCTTCCGCCGTGTGCAACGAGACCCCGACCGTGACCGCCTGCGCCTCCGGCGAGGCCTGCTTCGAGGGCGAGTGCGTGGACGTGGTGAGCGCGACCGCGGGCAGCCTGGTCATCACCGAGATCCACGCGCAGCCCTCGGCCGGCACCACGCCGTTCATCGAGGTGCTCAACGTGTCCGATGACATCGTCGACCTCGAGGGCCTGGTGGTCGAGACCGTGGGCGCGAGCGGCGCGAGCTTCACCGTCACCAGCGCCACGCCGGTGCTGGTCTCCCCGGGCGCGTACTTCGTCTTCGCGCAGAACGGTGACGTGGCCAGCAACGGCGGCGTGACCGCGGGCTACGCGTGGGGCACCGCGCTGGATTTGAACGCGGCGCGGCACCTGCGGATCCTCGCGGGCGGCGTGATGGTGGACGAGGTCGACTACTCGGCGCCGGGCTTCCCGAGCACGCCGGGCCAGGCGATGAACCTGTCCTCGGGCGCGCTCTCCGCTTCGGCGAACGGGAGCCCCTGGTACTGGTGCAACGCGACGGCCGCGATGAGCGGCGGTGACCTCGGTACGCCGGGCGCGGCCAACGGCGACTGCGCGCTGGTGCCGACCGGGACCATCCCCTTCTGCCGCGTGCAGCACCCCACGGCCGTGCCCGCCGTCATCGGTGCCGGCAACGTGGAGATCTTCGGACGCGTGTACTCGGCGCAGGTGACGGACCGAAACCAGGGCGGCAACGACGGCTACCCGTGGCTCCAGATGGAGCTCGGCCATGGCGCGGTCGCCTCGGATCCGACCGCGTGGACGTGGGCCGCCGCGGGCTTCAACCCCGGCTACGACACCAACAGCCCGGGCTTCGCCGCGAACGACGACGAGATCATGGGCACGCTCGCGATCAACGGCTCGGGCGCGTTCCTCTACGGGTTCCGCGTCCGCCTCCTGGATCCGGTGACCGGCGCGCCCGGTGCGTGGACCTACTGCGACACCCAGGGTGTGGCGGCGGATCCGGCCGCGGGCAACTGGGGCACCATCACCGTTGCCAACCCGGCGGCGGACATCGCCGCGGCGCGCGCTGCGTCGAACGGCTCCGGGCTCACGCTCCATGTGGGGCAGGCGATGGTGACGGCGGTGAAGCAGAACTTCGGGTCCAGCGATCCGGCGGGCTTCTTCGTACAGGGCTCGCCGACGGGTCCGGCGCTGTTCGTCCGCGTCGAGGCGTCCACGCTCGGTGCGGACGCGCCGGCGGTGGGTGACCGGGTGAGCTTCACCATCACCGAGCTGGGAACCGCGGCCGGGCTGCGGCAGGCGCAGGCGATCACCTCGTACGTGCGCGAGTCCGCCGGCAACTCGCTGGCGGGCTGGTCGCAGGAGGTCAGCAACGCCACCGACCTCATCTCCGGCCTCGCGGACTACGAGGGCGAGCTGCTCACTCTGACCGGGACGATCGCCAACGCGTTCGCGTCCGGCGGAGCGCCGTTCCTGTCCGCGCATATCGAGACCGCCGGCCAGACGGCCAACGCCAAC
>CAZCWA010000496.1:0-4065 GCA_964502265.1 uncultured Myxococcaceae bacterium
TCGAGACCGACGTGGACTGCGGCGGCACCTGCAGCGGGTGCAACGTGGGCCAGACGTGCTCCTTCGACACCGACTGCCAGAGCGGACAGTGCAAGGCGGGCCTCTGCCAGCTTCAGCTCCCGGCCGGGCTCTACGGCGAGTACTACGCCAACTACGTCGACCTCGTGGACGCGCGGGTCGATCCGGTCATCGACTTCAACTGGCCCAACGAGCCGCTGCCCGGCGTCACCGCGGACGCGTTCTCGGTGCGCTGGACCGGCTTCGTGGACATCCCCGCCACCGGCAACTGGACCTTCCTCACCCGCGCGGACGACGGCGCCCGCCTGTGGGTGAACGGGCAGCGGATCATCGAGGACTGGCGCGGCCACGCCCCCACCACCACCGAGGGCAGCATCTTCCTCACCGCCGGCGCGCGCGTCCCCATCCGCCTCGAGTACTGCGACATCCGCTTCGCCGGCGCGATCCGGCTCTCGTGGCGCGGTCCGGGCGTGGCAGAGCAGGTCATCCCGGCTTCGGCGCTGGTGAACGACGGCACGCCCAGCGGGACCCCGGGGCCGCTCGGGCCGTACCAGAACCCGGTGCTGGCGCAGAGCTGCCCGGATCCGTCGGTGCTCACCGTGGCGGGGCCGCCGGTCAGCCACCAGCTCGTGTGCGGCGGCGGCGCGTTCGCACTGAGGGAGTCGCAGAACCTCGTGGGCTGGAGCAGCCCGACGGGATCGATCCTCCCCGCGCAGGGGCAGGCCGCGCCGTGGGCGCAGGACGGCTCGCAGAATCGCGCGCCGGAGATCCACCGGATCGGATCGAGGCTCGTGGCGTACTACTCGGCGATGGCGCTCGATGGGACGCAGGCGATCGGCGTGTCCACCGCGGATGGCCCGGGCGACCCGTTCGCGCACGTGTCCTTGCCGCTGCTCACGGATCCGCTCGGGGTCAGCGATCCCTCGTACTTCGACGACGGCACCCAGTCGTTCCTCGTCTACCGGCAGGGCGGGAGTGCGCCGGGGATCCCCGCCGGCATCTACCTGCGCGAGCTCACCCCGGACGGGCTCTCCTTCGCGGCGGGAAGCACGCCGGTGCTGCTGCTCGAGAACGATCCCACCACGTGGGAGGGCAGCACCATCGGCGGGCCGAGGCTGGTGAAGCGGGGAGGGGAGTACTTCCTCTTCTATGAGGGCGGCGGTGACCTCGCGAGTTCCCGCGTGGGCGTGGCGAAGGCCTCCTCGGTGACCGGTCCGTACGTGCGGCACGGCGCGCCCGTCCTCGCCAACAACGCGACCTGGGTGGGGCCCGGGCAGGGATCGGTGGTGACCGTGGAGGGCGCGGACTTCTACGTCTATTCGGCCTGGCCGGTGACCCCGGCCGGCGACCCGGACCAGGCGAAGGGGCGCTACGTCCTGATGGATCTCATCCGCTGGTCGACGGCTGGGTGGCCGGAGATTTCCAACGGGACACCTGCCACCGCCTGGACGCCTCCGCCGGGGAACCTCTGAGGGTTGCGGCTGCTATAGCTGCGCCCGTGCCCAGAGAGCCCGACACCGAGCTGAACGGGAGCGCGCCGGACACCCACTGTACGGCGCTGCTCCTCATCGACGTCATCAACCCCTTCGACTTCGACGAGGCCGACGACCTGCTGCGCCACGCGCTGCCGGCGGCCCGGCGCATCGCTGCGCTGCGTGACAAGGCGCGCGCGGCGGGCGTGCCGGTCATCTACGTGAACGACAACTTCGGCAAGTGGCGGAGTGACTTCCGGAAGGTGACCGAGGCCTGCGAGGCCGAGGGGATGAAGGGCCGGGAGATCGCCCGGCTGCTCCGGCCCGGCGAGGACGACTACTTCGTGCTCAAGCCGATGCATTCCGGGTTCTTCCACTCCGCGCTCGAGCTGCTGCTGCGCAAGCTCGGGGCCCGGCAGCTCGTGCTCACCGGCTTCGCCGGGAACATCTGCGTGCTCTACACCGCCAGCGACGCCCACATGCGCGACTTCGAGGTCTTCGTCCCCGAGGACTGCTGCGCCTCCAACTCGGCGCAGGACAACGACTTCGTGCTGGAGCAGATGCGCAAGGTGTTCAGCGCGACGACGGCGCCGTCCACCGCGTTGACCCTCACCGCCGAGGGGATCGTGACGGTGGCGGGCGGGGAGAGTTCTTCGTAGGGTCCGCGCCGACATGCGCTTCGACACGCTTGCCATCCACGCAGGTCAGGAACCCGACCCGACGACCGGCGCGATCATGACCCCGGTGTACCTGACCTCGACCTACGTGCAGGCCGGCCCCGGGAAGCACAAGGGCTTCGAGTACAGCCGCACCCACAACCCCACCCGCAACGCGCTGCAGGACTGCCTCGCCGCGCTCGAGGGCGCAAAGCACGGGTTCGCGTTCGCTTCTGGCCTGGCGGCGAGCGACATGCTGATGCACCTGCTCGACGCGGGCGACCACGTGGTGGCCTCGGACGACGTGTACGGCGGCACCTTCCGGCTCTTCGACAAGGTCTACCGCCGGCATGGCCTGACGTTCTCCTGGGTGGACATGACCGACCGGGCGAACGTGGAGAAGGCGATCACCGACAAGACGAAGTTCATCTGGGTCGAGACGCCGACCAACCCCATGCTCAAGCTCGCCGACCTCGCGAAGATCGCGCAGATCGGCAAGGCGCGCGGGATCAAGACGATCTGCGACAACACCTTCATGACCCCGTACTTCCAGCGCCCGCTGGAGCTGGGGATCGACATCGTCACCCACTCGACCACCAAGTACCTCAACGGTCACTCGGACTGCATCGGCGGGTTCGTGGGCACCAACGACGCCGAGCTCGCCGAGCGGATGGCCTTCCACCAGAACGCGGTGGGCGGCGTGTCCGGTGCGTTCGACTCGTTCCTCGTGCTGCGCGGGCTGAAGACCCTGCACGTGCGCATGCAGCGGCACGGGGAGAACGCCCAGAAGATCGCCGAGTGGCTGGAGAAGCACCCGAAGGTCGAGCGCGTCATCTACCCGGGCCTGAAGTCCCACCCGCAGCACGAGCTGGCCCGGAAGCAGATGCGCGGCTTCGGCGGGATGATCTCGTTCGTGATCAAGGGCGGGCTCGAGCCGGCGCGGCGCTTCCTCGAGACGACCAGGGTGTTCGCGTGCGCCGAGTCGCTCGGTGGCGTGGAGTCCCTCATCGAGCACCCGGCGATCATGACCCACGCCTCCGTACCGAAGGAGACGCGCGACGTGCTCGGGATCAGCGACGGGCTCATCCGCCTGTCCGTGGGCATCGAGGACGTGCAGGACCTGCAGGACGATCTGAGCCGCGCATTCGACGCGGCGTAGGAGGGGCCATGGCGCAGAAGGCGAAGAAGGGCGCGGCGAAGAAGAAGGCCGGCGGCGTGAAGGCCGCGGCGAAACGCGCCGTCGCGAAGGCGACGCAAAAGGTGAAGGGCGCGGCGAAGAAGGTGACCGCGAAGAAGAAGGCGGTGCCCCCGCGCGGGAAGGCTGCTTCGAAGGCTGCGGGCCCGGCGAAGAAGGCCGCTGCACCCGCGAAGAAGGCCGCACGTCCGGGGAAGAAGACCGTCGGTCCGGCGAAGAAGGCGGCGCCGGCGAAGAGGCTGCGGGGCTATGCGGCGGGCAACGCGTCCACGCTCCCCGGGCCGCACAACACGCACGCGGGGACGGAGATCACCGGCTCGGAGGGCGGCAAGCCGCTGCGCCGGGTGAGCGCGCGTCTGTCGGGCGCGAGCGTGGACGACTACATCGCCAGCGCGCCGGTGCCGCACAAGGCGGTGCTGGCGGAGATCCGCCAGGTGGTGATGACCGCCTGCCCCGAGGCCGAGGTCAGCATCAAGTGGGGCCAGCCGGTGTTCGAGTGCAACGGGCCCTTCGCCTGGATGAAGGCGTACCCGCGCTACGTGAGCATCGGGTTCTTCCGCGGCACCGAGCTGCCGGATCCGGACAAGGCGCTCAAGGGGACGGGATCGAAGATGCGCCACGTGAAGGTCACCGAGCCCCAGCACGTGCCGGTCGCCACCCTCGACGCGCTCGTGCGCGCCGCGGTGAAGCTGAACCAGCAGTCGAAGCGGACGGGGCGGTAGCT
>CAZCWA010000497.1:0-4052 GCA_964502265.1 uncultured Myxococcaceae bacterium
CGCGCACCCGCTTCACCGGGGCCGAGTCCCCCGCCAGGGTCTCCACCCTGTCGATCAGCCCCTCTGCCCGCGCGGCCGCGCGTTTGCCGGCCCGGGTGTCCAACGCCTTGTCGCGCGCGGTCGTCGCCACCGCGAGCACCCGGGAGGCGACCTTCGACTTCAGCGCCCGCTCACCCATCTTCCTGGCCACCGACTTCACGGTCTTGGTCGTCTTCATGCGTCAAAGCTACGCACGCCGTCAGGCCGCGGGATGGCTCGGCGGGCAGGGCGATGGGCAAGCAGGGGGCCGGGAAGCTTTTCGGCTCAGCGCGCCGCGGTGACCGCCGGCGTCCGGGCGGAGAGCGCGCGGAGGTCCTTCACCATCCGCTCGATGGCCTCGTCGTCGTCCGAGGCGTAGTAGCCGCGGATCTGCAGCTCGGCGTCCACGAGCACGAAGTGGGTGCCGTGGAAGATGCTGTTGAGGTCGTCTGCCGGTCCTTCGCGGCCGAGCATCACCTTCAGCCCGTCGACCACGGTGCTGCGGATGACCTTCTCGTCGCCGGTGAGGAAGGTCCAGCGCGAGGGGTCGGCGCCGTGGAGGGCGGCGTACTCGGTGAGGACCTCCGGCGTGTCATAGCCCGGGTCGACGGAGAAGGAGACGAGGTGGACGTTGCCCAGAGGCCGCGCGCGCTCCTGCAGCTTGGCCATCTTCCGGGTGAACGGCGGGCAGATGGTGGGGCAGCGGGTGAAGATGAAGTTCGCCACCCACACCCGGCCGCGCAGGGTGTCCGCGCCGAAAGGCTCTCCGGCCTGGCTGGTGAGGGTGAACGGCGGGAGCGTGCCCAGCACCGGCGGCGGGACCTCGTTCCCGCGGGAGAGGTGGCGCGCGGCGGGCACGGCGATGACGCCGACGAGCGCGAGCACCCAGAACGCGGGCGAGAACACCACCCTGGCGAGAAACGGCGGGGGAGGGCGGGGGGCTGTCTCGGGTGCGGTGGGCTCGGTCATCGCGGTGGGGTGCGTACCGTCCGGGTGGGGACCGGTCAACGGGTGTCGGCCGAGGACGAGAGGCTGCCGCGAGCGCCGTGGCTGCCCGCATGGGCCGCGGGCGACCCGGTCGTGCTGGACGGGAGCGTGTCCGCGACGGATGGTCCGTCCGTGTCCAGGAACGTCATTCCACTTCGACCTGTTCGACCTGCAGCAAGGGGACGCGCGCCCGAGGAGGGTGGGGCGCGGGGCGTGCGCCCGGGGCCGACCGCGCTGATGGCCGTGGTGCTCGCCGCGTGGGGCATGCTCTTCGTGTCGCTGCTCTTCGCGCTCGGGTTCGTGCGCGCGCAGGCAGAACGGTGGCCGCCGCCGGGGGCGCCCGCGCTCGACGCCGGCCCCGAGGCGCTGGTGCTGGGCATCCTCTCGCTCGGCGCGCTGGCGTTGCTCGTCGCCCGCGGTCACCTCGCCGGGCCCCGGCGGACGCTGGGCGGCGCGCTGTGGCTTCTGGGGACGGTGATGGTGGTCGCCGCGCTCGCGCTGGAGCTCGACGCCTTCCTCGACCTGCGCGCGGCCGGCGGCAAGGACGCGTTCGGCAGCACCCACCGCTCCTTCCTCCTCCTCCACGCGGTGCACGTGACCTTCGCGTTGCCGTTCCTGTGCGTCGTGGCCCTGCGCGCGCTCCGGGGCAGGTACGCCGCGGACGGGCAGACGCCTGCGCCGGCCGGCCCCCGCCTGTGGAGCCTCTACGTCCTCTTCGCCGTGGTGGCGTTCGGAGCGATGTTCGGGCTGGTACACGCGGGAGGCTCGCCGCCGCCACCCGTCGTTGAAGCCTTCGCCGGTCGGAGATAAGACGCGCACGTGAAGACGTGGCTCCGTCACCAATCCGGGCGCATGTTCGAGAGCGACTTTCTCGAAGCCGCATCGCGCGTGCACCCCTCCGTTCCCTTCGCCTTCTACATCCCGCTGGTCGTCGGGCTGATGGCCTGGGGGCTGTGGCGGGACGTGACCACGCTGGTCTGGAGCGCGGTGTTCTTCCCGCTCGGCTGGGTGACCTGGCAGTTGATGGAGTACTTCATCCACCGCCACTTCTTCCACTGGGAGGGCTCGGGCCCCTTCACCCGGCGCCTCCACGACATCGCGCACGGCTACCACCACAAGTACCCGGACGACGGGCAGCGGCTGGTGATGCCGCTCGGGGCCAGCATCCCGCTCGCCATTCTCATCGCCGGTCTGCTCTGGCTGGTGGGGATGCCCAGCGCCACCCTGCCGTACTTCTGCGGCATCGTCGGCGGGTACCTCTGGTACGACTTCCTCCACTACTCGGTGCACCACCACAAGCCGCGCACCGCGTGGGGCAAGGCGCTCCGGGCGCACCACATGGCGCACCACTTCGCGGTGCCGGACCAGAACTTCGGCATCAGCCACCGCTGGATCGACCGGGTGCTCGGCACGCTCAAGCGCCGGCAGAACGCGGGCAGCGCACCGAGCGGGACCCAGGGCTAGACTCCCGGGGATGCTCTCCCCGCTGGTCGCGGTCGCCTCGTTCGTCTCCCTCGCGGTGGCGCCGCCCTCCGGGCACGACCGCCTCGTTCCCCACGCCATCTCCACCGAGTCCCCTTCCGCGGCGGTGGTGCTGGAGCGGGTCACCCTGAGGGACGCGCCGGTGTCGCAGGGCGCAGCGTTCGCGGCCTCGGCGTTCACCGGCGCCACCGGTATGGTCTCGATCATCTCGCTGCTCGCAGGTCCGCCGCTCGACGCGCCGGGCACCCTGTTCTCCCGCCATGCACGGGTGGCCACCGGGCTCTTCCTGTTGAGCGTGGGCCCCTCGATGGGGGACCTGCTCACCGGCGACGTGGGCGGCTTCCTCCTCGGCGGCGGCGGACGGGTGGTGATGGCCGGGCTCGGCTACGCCACCGTGATGGCGCTCGAAGGGCAGTGGCAGAACGCGCCGCTGGCGGTCCTGACCGGGGTGCTCTTCACCGGGCTGCTGGGCCTCGGGTGGACCGCGTGGGGGCTGGTGGACCTCGCGCGCTCGGCGTTCGCACCGCAGCGGTGGGTGACGCGCCAGAACCGCGCCCGCCGGGCAGCACAGCCGCAGCCTCCTTCGCGTCAGCCGCCCGCGGCGGTGCCGGGCGAGCCGGGCCTCTTCCGGATGTAGCCGCGCCCAAAACGAATCGCCCCGCCGCTTCCGAAGAAGGGGCGGGGCGAGGGACCCTGCAGGGATGCCGCGGTGGCGGCTAGACCTTGCCGGTGGGCTGGAAGACGTCGTTGAACTCGGTCAGCGCCTGGTTCAGCGTCGCCTTGATCTCGGCGGTGATCTCCCGCTTCTCGCGGATGTTCTTCGGCAGGTCCGGGAACTTCGCGTCCACGAACTCGGTCAGCTCGCGGGCGTAGCGGGGGACGTCCTTGGCCGGCACGTCGCGCAGCCAGCCGCGCTTCTTCGGGTCGTCCTTGCTGGTGCCGGAGTAGATCTGGATGACCTGCTTCTCCACCGGCAGCGGCGCGTACTGGCCCTGCTTGAGCAGCTCCACCAGGCGCTCGCCGCGGGCCAGCGTCTCCTGGGTGCTCTTGTCGAGGTCCGAGCCGAACTGCGCGAAGGCGGCCAGCTCGCGGTACTGCGCCAGCTCCAGCTTCATCGAGCCTGCGACCTGCTTCATCGCCTTGATCTGCGCCGCCGAGCCCACGCGCGACACCGAGAGGCCGACGTTGATCGCCGGGCGGACGCCGGCGTGGAAGAGGTCCGTCTCGAGGAAGATCTGCCCGTCGGTGATGGAGATGACGTTGGTCGGGATGTACGCGGACACGTCACCGGCCTGGGTCTCGATGATGGGGAGCGCGGTCAGCGAACCTGCGCCCTCCTCGTCGGAGAGCTTGGCGGCGCGCTCGAGCAGGCGGGAGTGGATGTAGAACACGTCGCCCGGGTACGCCTCGCGGCCGGGGGGCCGGCGCAGCAGCAGCGAGAGCTGGCGGTACGCCACGGCCTGCTTGGAGAGGTCGTCGTACACGATCAGCGCGTGCATCTTGTTGTCGCGGAAGTACTCGCCCATCGCGCAGCCGGCGTAGGGGGCGAAGAACTGCAGCGGCGC
>CAZCWA010000498.1:0-4052 GCA_964502265.1 uncultured Myxococcaceae bacterium
CCCAACCTCATCCACGCCGCGAAGCTCTCCGGCGCGCGGGTGGTGATGACCAACGGGCGCTTCTCTCCGGCGCACCTCGGGCGGTACCGCACCCTGTTCTCGGCGATCGGCAACCCGCTGCGGCAGCTCGATCTCCTGCTCATGCGCGAGGACGACGAGGCCGAGCGCGCGCTGGACCTGGGCGCGCCGCTGGAGCGCGTGCTGGTGACCGGCAACACCAAGTTCGACGTGCTCGCCGAGGCCCGCGTGGCGCCCGCCGACGAAGGCTTGCGGCAGGCGCTCGGTCTGGAGCCGAAGGAGCGCGTGCTCATCGCCGGCAGCACGCACGAAGGGGAGGAGGAGCGCCTGCTCGAGGTGTACCGGCGTCTGCGCGGGGAGCACGCGGACCTCCGCTTGGTGATCGCCCCGCGCTACATCGACCGCGCGCCGAGGGTGAAGGCGCTGGCGGAAGCAGCCGGCCTCGAGGTGGGGCTGCGGTCGGAGGGAAACCCATCGCGGGCGCCGGTGGTGGTGTTGGACACCATCGGTGAGCTCTCGCGCGCGTACCGCCTCGCCACCGTCGTCTTCGTCGGCGGGTCGTTCACCACGCGCGGCGGTCAGAACATCCTCGAGCCCGCGGCGCAGGGCCGTCCGGTGCTCTTCGGCCCGCATATGGAGAACTTCCACGACAGCGTGCAGGTGTTGGTGGGCCGAGGCGGCATCCAGGTGAACGACGCCGACCACCTCTATCGGGTGCTGGGCGAACTCCTCTCCCGGCCTGACACGCTCGCGCAGTTGGGCGAGCTCGCGCGATCGGCGGTGCTCGGTGTCTCCGGCGCCAGCGCGCGCAACGTGGAGCAGATGGTCCGCCTCCTCCAGCCTCCGGGCAGCGGCGGACCTCGCCGCGCCGAGGTACCCAGAGAGTCGCCGGCGTGAGCGTGCCCCTGATCGTGCACCCGCATCTGCACCCTCGCCGGACCGGCGTGACCCGACACGTGGAGACGGTGGTGCCGCTTCTCGCGCGTGAGCTCGAGGTGCTGACCTGGGGACAGTCGCTACAGGGACCCCTCCCGCGTGCCACGTTCGGCGAACTGTGGCGCAGGCTCCGGCGCACCCGCGCGGTCTGGCACGCCCACCGGAACAACGAACTGCTCGTCGGTCTGCTGTTGCGCCTGGTCCATCCCGCGATGCGGGTCATCTTCACGCGGCACTCCGCCACGAGGCCCGGCCTGTGGACGCGGATGCTCGCCGGTCGTGCGGACCGTGTGGTCGGCCTGAGCGCGGACGCCGAGCGGTACTTCCCCGGCGCCGTGCAGGTCGTCCCCCACGGCGTGGACGTCGCGCGCTTTCGACCCCCTGCGTCCGAAGAGGAGCGCCAGCGTGCGCGCGCTTCCCTCGGCCTCTCGCCGGGACCTGCTTTGGCGGTGGTGGGCCGTGTTCGCCCGGAGAAGGGGCAGGGCGATCTGGCGGCAGCGCTGTCCAAGATGGACCCGAGCGTGCTCGCCGGCTGGCAGGTGGTGATGGTGGGCCGTGTGGCCCCGGAGCATCGCGCCTTCGCCGAAGGTCTCCGAGCGACGTTGCAGGGGCGCGCGCCGCTGCACCTGCTTCATGAGCGCCCCGGCATCGAGGAGGCCTTCCGCGCGTTCGACGTGGTGGTGCAACCTTCCCGCAGCGAGGGCTACTCGCTGGTGGTGCTGGAGGCGATGGCGTCCGGGTGCTGCGTCCTCTCGACCGAGAGCGTGCCGGCGTCTCGCGCCGCGATTGATCATGGCCGCACCGGCTTCCTCTACAGGACCGGCGACATCGAGGCGCTTCGTTCACTCCTCGCGGAGGTCCTCTCGCGGCCCGCCCGGATCCGGGAGGTCGGCGCGGCGGCCTCGGCAACGATCCGCGAGCGGCACGGGTTGGAGCACGAGGCGCGAAGGCTCGCTGAGATCTACCGCGAGGTGAGCCGGTGAGGATTCTCCACCTGCTCGCCAGCCCGGGATGGACGGGGCCGTGTGAGATCGCGGCGCAGCTCGCGCTCGCACAGCGGGAACTGGGGCACGAGGTCTCCTTCGCGGTGGATCGCAAGCGCCCGGGACCCACCTCCGAGGAGCCCGCGGTTCCCCGCCTTCGCGCGCTGGGACTGCTGGACGAGAGCGGTCTGGAGCTGTCGGTGAAGTCGTCCCCGATGGGGATCCTGCGCGACCTGCGCACCCTCCGGCGCCTGCAGCTCGACGTGGTGCATTCGCACTTCACGCACGACCACCTCCTCGCGCGGCTCGCGCGCCCGCCTCACGCGGTCCTGGTCCGCTCCCTCCACGCGCCGCGCTCGGTTCGGCGCTCGCTCCCGCGCGCCGACGCCTACACCATCGCCTTCGACGGGATGCGACCGGAGACGAGGGCGCCGGTCATCACACTCCCCGCTCCGGTGGACGGGCGCTTCGCTCCCGCGCCTTCTCCCTTGCCGAGACCGCACACGCCCTTGATCGGGATGGCCTCCACCTTCCAGCCCTCGCGCCGCCACGCCCTCGCGCTCGACGCGTTTGCGCAGCTCGCCACGCAGCGTCCGGACGCGCACCTGGTCCTGCTCGGTGACGGCGTCCTCGAGCCGCAGCTCCGCGCCCGGGCCTCACAGCCGGACCTTCAGGGCCGCGTCACCTTCACCGGCTACGTGGGCGGCGATGACTATCTGCGCTGGCTGCAGACCATCGACGAGCTGTGGGTGCTGGGGCTGGGCAACGACTGGTCGGCGCGACTGGCCGCGCAGGGCAGGGCCTGCGGCGCCCGGGTCGTGGCGGTGAACGAAGGCGCGCTTCCCCTCTGGGCGGACGCGCTCGTCGACACACCCAGTGCTGAAGCAATCGTCCGCGCCTCGCTCAGCGGCACGCGCCGGGACGCACAGGTGCACCGTCCGGAGGACCTCGCGCGGCAGGTGCTCGCGCTCTACGCCGACGCCGGGGCGCGCGGATGAGCAGACTCCTCGAGCGCCTCTGGTACCCGCTGCCTCCGGAAGAGGAGGGGCACATGCTCCCGCTCACCCTCGCGCGGGTGCCCCTGGGCCTCGCCGCACTCGGCTTCGGCGCCGGCGTCTCGCTCCGCAACGCCCTCTACGATCGAGGCCTGCTTCGCACCGAGCGCGTACCCGGCGTGCGGGTGATCTCGGTGGGCAACCTGAACGTCGGCGGGGCGGGCAAGACGCAGGTGGTGATTCATCTGCTGCGGGAGCTGGTCGGCCGAGGTGTGCGCGCGGCAGTCCTCTCGCGTGGCTACGGCCGGCGCAGCACGCAGCCCATCTCCTTCTCGGGAAGCGATGATCGTCTCCCACCGGCGGCGGAGACGGGTGACGAGCCCCTGCTCATCGCGCACCGGTGTCCGCAGGTCCGCGTGCACGTGGGGGCGGATCGGGTGGTCCTCGCGCGCCGAGCCGCCGCGGAGGGCGCGCAGGTGTTGGTGCTCGACGACGGCATGCAGCACCGGCGGCTGGCGCGCGACGAGGATCTGGTGGTGCTCGACGAAGCGGTGGGTCTGGGCAACGGCGCGCTGCTCCCCGCGGGTCCCTTGCGGGAGCCCGTCTCCTCACTTCGCCGGACCTCCTTCCTCTGGCTCCGCGCGAGCGAAGGCCGCCCTCCGCGCACACCCTTGCTCCCTGCCGATGTCCCCACCGTGCGCGCGCGCCACGCCCCCTCCGAGCTCCTCCTGCCGGATGGCCGTCTGGCCCCGCCCGATGCTTTGAAGTCCCGCCGCGTCCACCTCCTCTCGGCATTGGCGAGGCCCGGCTCGTTCCGCCGCACCGCCCTGTCGATGGGGGCGGAGATCACCGGCGAGACCGTGCGGCCGGACCACCACGCGTGGCGGCCCGAAGAGCTTCACGCCGCGCTCCTCGCCGCCCGGGCCGAGCAGGCAATCGTGCTCACCACCGAGAAGGACCGCGTGAAGCTTCCTGCCGATGCGGACGTGTGGACGGTGCGGCTCGGCGTGGAGATCCTCTCCGGCCACGCGCACCTCGAGCGTCTGCTCGCCGGAGACGCCATGCCGGGCTAGAAGGTCGCGCGCATGAAGGGACTGACCGCGCTCACGAAGCTCATCCG
>CAZCWA010000499.1:0-4045 GCA_964502265.1 uncultured Myxococcaceae bacterium
ATGCCTCGGAGCCGGAGAAGCAACCCGCTGCCGCGGCATGGCGAGAGCACCTGTGGAGGACACGCACGGGCCGGCTGAGCGTTCAGGTGCTCAATGAGTACTACCAGGTGATGACGCGAAAGCTGAAGCCCGGGCTCCCTCGCAGCGTCGCGCGAGACGAGGTTCGCGACCTCATGCTGTGGCAGCCCTTGCCGATCAACGGATCCGTGCTGGAAGCAGCGTTCGATGTCGAAGAGCGCTGGCAGCTCTCCTGGTGGGATTCGCTCATCGTCGCTGCGGCACATCACCTCGGCTGCGAGGCGCTGCTGACCGAGGACCTCGAAGGCAGCGACTTCGACGGACTTCGGGTCATCAATCCCTTCAACGTTGCGCCACCGCGCTGACGGTCCAACTCAGCGCGCGAAGAGCCTCGAACGCGCGGCCTCCACCACGGCCGCCACCGCGGGGTGACGAAGGCGGCGCTCCGCGGAGATGGCCCAGTAGCGCTCCACGACCTCGGTGGTCCGGCCCAGAACCTCCAGCGACTCGCCGTCCGCCGCGGCCCGGCGCACCGTCTCCTCGATCGCCGTGGGGACGGCGAAGATCCCCATCCCCCGCTGGCCGAAGACGGTGAGCAGCGCGCTGTCGTCGAACTCGCCGACGATCTCCGCCTCCACCCCGAGCTGCGCGAACCAGTCGTCCACGCTGCGCCGCAGGTGCGAGGCCCGGGTGGGCAGGAGGATGGGCGCGCCGTCCATCGAGCGCGGAAAGCCCTCGCGCAGCTTCGCGAAGGCGGCGGTCCCGAGGAAGGTGAGCCCGGTCTCCCCCAGCAGGTGGTTGAAGACCTTCACCCGCACGTCCGGCGTGGCCGCGGTATCGGAGAGGACCACGTCCACCTCGTGCAGCGCGAGGCGCGCGAGCAGGTCCGGCAGGGCGCCCTCGCGGCACTCGAGCGCGAGGGAGGGGACGGACTCGACCGCCGGCTGGAGCAGCCGCTCGGCCACGACCTTGGGCAGGACCTCGACGATGCCCGCGGTGAGGCGGGTGCGCCGGGAGGGACCGCGCGCGTTGCCCGACATCTGGCCCTGCAGCTCGCGGCCGAGCCGGAAGATCTCGTCCGCGTAGCCGAAGGCCACCTTGCCCGCGTCGGTCAGCACCAGGCCCCGGCCGCGCCGCTGGAAGAGCTCCTGCCCGAGCTGCGCCTCCAGCGCCTTCACCTGCGCGCTGATGGTGGGCTGCGAGACGAAGAGCTCCTTCGCCGCCGCCGCCACGCTGCCCAACCGCGCCACGGTCCAGAAGTAGTGGAGGTGGTGGTAGTTGAGCCAGCTCATGCAGCGCTACTCGCGTTCGGTGGGGACGGAGCGGCGATACCACGATGGATGCGGCCCGCAGCAGAAGGATGCCTCTTCTCGTCCGGCGGCCGGCGGGGCCAAGTGGAGCGGATCGTGTATGAAAGCGAGATGATCTTGCCCTTCCGAGCTTCGAGGATGTTGTTGCTGCTTTCCGGTTCGGTGCTGTCCGGCTGCGAGCCGGCGCCACTCCCCGTTTGTGAACTCGAACCCCACATCGAAGAGAACGTGTCCGCGGGCGCGCGGGACTGCGGCCGCTGGGAGAGGGACGCGGTGGGCATGACTGCAGCGGTCGACTGCGCGGTGGCGGCCATGGACGCGGGCGAGATGTTCTTCTTCCGCGTCGACGGTATCCAATCCGTGCCCGGACACTGGGGCCCGACGGGTGAGAGCTACGCCGTGTCGGAGGTCTTCGGTGGAAGCGCCGAGGGCGGGTGGCACTTGTTCTACGACGCGCCGCTCGGCGGCCGGGTGCTGAAGTTCAGGTGTGGGGGCTGGGAGGTCACCGAGCATGACCAGCCTCAGCCCCAGAAGATGTTGAGGTGCGTAGAGCCGACCGGAAATCAGGAACTCTGCAATCACACCTGGGAGCACCAGGAGCGGGGCAAGCGCTACCCCGAGCCTTGAAGGACCCGGGGCTGCTGCCCCGGCTCAGCTACTCGCGTTCGGCGGGGACGGGCGCGGGGGCCGGCGCCACGGGGGCCGCAGGGCGCGGCGGCCGCAGCAGCGATATCACGACCGACAGGCCGAGCATGAGGGCGATGACCCCGAGCGAGACCGCCGGCGGCACCTTCACCAGGTCGATGAGGATCATCTTCACGCCCACGAAGGCGAGCACCATCGAGAGGCCGACCTTCAGGTAGGTGAACCGGTCGAGCATCCCCGCGAGGAGGAAGAAGAGCGACCGCAGCCCGAGGATGGCGAAGATGTTCGAGGTGAAGACGATGAACGGATCGCGCGTGACCGCGAACACCGCCGGGATGGAGTCGAGCGCGAAGAGCACGTCGCTGATCTCGACGACGATCAGCGCGAGGAAGAGCGGCGTGGCCATCTTCTTGCCGTTCTCCACGGTGAAGAACTTCGAGCCGTCGAGCTTCTGGGTGAAGGGGATGAAGCGGCGCGCGGTGCGCATCGCCCAGCCGTCCTCACTGACCTCCTCCTCGCCGCTGCGCCAGGAGAGGAAGAGCTTCACGCCGGTGAAGAGGAGGAACGCGCCGAAGACGTAGATGAGCCAGTGGAAGCGGTCCAGCAGCGCGGTGCCGGCGAAGATCATGATCGCCCGCAGCACCAGCGCGCTGAGGATGCCCCAGAAGAGCACCCGGTGCTGGTAGAGCGTGGGGATCTTCAGCGAGGCGAAGATCACCGCGAAGACGAAGATGTTGTCCACGCTGAGCGACTTCTCCACCACGTACGCGGTGAGGAACTCGAGCGCAGGCTGGGTCCCGACGTACCAGTAGAGACCGCCGTTGAAGATCAGCGCGAGGCTGATCCAGACGATGCTCCAGATGGAGGCCTCGCGGAACGTGGGCGCGTGCGCCTTGCGGTGGAACACACCGAGGTCGAGCGCGAGCATCAGGGCGACGAAGACGAGAAAGCCGGCCCAAAGGCCGGTGCTGCCGATGGACGTCATGGGCGCGCTAGGTAACGCCTCCCGACCCCGGGGAACCTGTCGAAGATTCGCGGCGATGCTGAGGGAAAAGCTCAGGGTCACGCGGCGTAGACTCGGGGAGATGCCTCCGTCACCTCCCAGAGATCCCATCACCCCCGAGCCGCTCTACCTCCGCCGCCGCGAGCTGCTCCGGAACGCGGGCCTCTTCACCGCCACCGCTGCGGGCGTGGGAGGGGCGCTCTACCTGCTCGCTGGGCGGGGCGCGCCTCGGACGCCGGAGGCTCCCAGCGGGGAGGTGGATGCGGGGGAGGGCGCGCTTCCGATCGCCTCGCGCACAGAGCTCGCCGGAGGAGAGGCGGCCACGGCCTTCGAGGACGTGACCACCTACAACAACTTCTACGAGTTCGGCTTCGACAAGGGAGACCCGGCGAGGCGCTCGCACACGCTGCAAACGCGGCCGTGGACGGTGGAGATCGCAGGCGAGGTGGGGCGGCCGGGCACCATCGGGATCGAGGACCTGCTCACGCGCTTTCCGCTCGAGGAGCGCGTGTACCGGATGCGCTGCGTGGAGGCGTGGTCGATGGTCATCCCGTGGGTGGGGTTTCCGCTCGGGGACCTGCTCCGGCGCTTCGAGCCCACCTCGCGCGCGAAGTACGTGGCGTTCGAGACGCTGCACGACCCGGGCCAGATGCCGGGGCAGCGGCGCGGGGTGCTCGACTGGCCGTACACCGAAGGGCTGCGGATCGACGAGGCGATGCACCCGCTGACGATCCTCGCGGTGGGGCTCTACGGGCGCGTGTTGCCGAACCAGAACGGCGCCCCGCTGCGGCTGGTGGTGCCGTGGAAGTACGGGTTCAAGGGCATCAAGTCGATCGTGCGGATCCGGTTGGTGGAGCACGAGCCGCGGACGACCTGGCGTCAGGCTGCGCCGGAGGAGTACGGCTTCTTCGCCAACGTGAACCCGGAGGTCTCGCACCCACGCTGGAGCCAGGCCACCGAGCGCCGCATCGGCGAGGGCGGACGCAGGCCCACGCTGCCCTTCAACGGATACGCGGACGAGGTCGCCCACCTCTACGCGGGCATGGATCTGCGGCGGTACTACTGATGG
>CAZCWA010000500.1:0-4037 GCA_964502265.1 uncultured Myxococcaceae bacterium
CCGCGGTGTCGATGAGGTTCCCGCCGCCGTCGACGAAGGCGTCGAGGATCCGCTCCGATGCCTGCGCGTCGGTCCTCGTCCCCAGCGTGTTCCCACCCAGCCCGAGCGGAAAGACCTCGAGCCCCGTCCTCCCGAATTCGACGCGCTTCACTTCGTTCCCTCCGCGGCCGGGAGGGTGAAGCAGAAGTTGCTGCCCCTGCCGGGCTCGCTCTCCACCCAGATCCGTCCGCCGTGGGCCTCGATGATGCTGCGGGAGATGTAGAGCCCGAGCCCCTGTCCCCTGCTGTCCGGATCCTCTCCCTGCGTGAAGCGCTCGAAGACCATGTCGGTCAGCCTGGCGGGGATCCCGGGGCCGGTGTCCATCACGCTGAAGCGGACCGCGCCTTCAGCCGGCTCCACGCGGAGGAGGACGCGCCCGCCCTCCGGCGTGAACTTGAGCGCGTTGCCGACGACGTTGCCGAGGACCTGCAGGATGCGCTCGCGGTCGCACTGCGTGAGCACCGGCTCCGGCGGAAGCTCGGCCTCCAGGGTGAGCCCCTTCACGGCAGCGGCGGACCGGAAGGCCTCCACCGTCTCGCGCGCCAGGCGCCTGGCGTCCTCCTCCCGCGGCACCACCGCGAGCCTGCCCGCCTCGATGCTGGCGAGGTCCACGAGGTCCCCGATGATGCGGTTCATCCGGCGGGTGAATCGCTGGATCGCCTCCACGCGCCGACGGGGACGGTCCTCGGTGACGCTCCTGAGCAGCAGCGTCGTCTCGAGGGAGACGCCTCCGAGCAACGACTTCAGGTCATGGCTGACGATGGCGAGGAAGCTGTCCCGGAACGAGAGCTGGAGGTCCGCCTCGCTCCGCTCGCGCCGCAGGTGCTTGTCCGTTCCCTCGCGCTCGTGGCGGAGCAGGTTCGAAAGCTCCCTGTCGTGCGCCACCCGCTCGCGGTCCTGCTTCTCGTCCGCGGTGTGTCGCTCCCGGGCGATGCCGCGGTCTTCACGCGCGCGCTCCTGGGCGACGAACGACTCCGAGGCCGCCTCCTTCGCGGACCGCTCCCGTCGTGCATCCGCCACCTCTCGTTCGTGCACGAGGACCTTGTCGGCCCGCTCTCGCGCCCGCTCCACGATCTCGTCCGAGGCCTCCTCGACCGCGGACCGCCTGCGCGCCAGCTCCTTGTCGGTCTTCTTCCGCTCGGTGTTGAGGCTCTCGTCGGTGCGCTGCCGGTCTTCGTTCGAAGACTTCCTTGCCATGTGTTGCCCATAGCAGATGCCCGGCGGGGCGGCCGGCTCTCGTCCCGGCGGCCTGTGAAGCGCCAGACGGGTGGGATAGACCCTCCGCATGAGCGGCACGCGCGAGTACAACTTCGACGGGCTGGTGGGGCCCACGCACAACTACGGCGGGCTGTCCGCGGGGAACACCGCCTCCTTGCGGTCCACCGGCCAGGCCTCGAACCCGCGCGAGGCGGCGCTGCAGGGCATCGGCAAGATGCGCTTCGTGGCGTCGCTCGGGGTGGGCCAGGCGGTGCTGCCGCCGCAGCAGCGTCCTTCGCTCCGCACCCTGCGCGCGATTGGCTTCACCGGCACCGACGAGGAGGTGATCACCCGCGCCGCCCGCGAGGACGAGCACCTGCTGCGCCTGTGCTCCTCCGCCGCCGCGATGTGGACCGCCAACGCCGCCACCCACGCATCGAGCGACGACGCGCGCGATGGCCGGATGCACGTCACGGTGGCCAACCTCCAGGAGATGTTCCACCGCGTCATCGAGGGCCAGACCACCCACGCGGTGCTGCGCGCCATCTTCTCGGACGTGAATCGCTTCGCGGTGCACGCGCCCCTCCCCGGCGGCGGGCACTTCGCGGACGAGGGCGCGGCGAACCACACCCGGCTCGCGGTTCCGGGCCGTCCAGCGGTCCACCTCTTCGCCTGGGGCCGCAGCGCCTTCCGCACCACCGAGCGGCCGCAGAAGTTCCCCGCCCGCCAGACGCTGGAAGCGTCGCAGGCGCTGTCCAGGCTTCACGGGATTGATGCTGCGCAGGCGCTCTTCCCCCAGCAGGATCCCGCCGGCATCGACGCGGGCGCGTTCCACACCGACGTGCTCGCGGTCGGCAACGACGGCTTCCTCATGCTGCATGAGCGCGCGTTCCTCGAGCACGAGGCGCTCTTGCGCACGCTGAAGGAGAAGCTGGGCGAAGGCTTCACGTACGCGGTCGCCACGCAGGACGCGCTGCCGGTGGAGGACGCGGTGCGCTGCTACCCGTTCAACTCGCAGGTGCTCACGCTGCCTTCGGGCGAGCTGGTCATCGTGGCGCCGGTGGAGAGCGAGCAGAACCCGCGGGTGAAGGCGTTCCTCGATCGGGTGGTCGCAGAAGACAACCCGGTGGCGCGCGTGCACTACGTCGACCTGCGCCAGTCGATGCACAACGGCGGCGGTCCTGCGTGCCTGCGCCAGCGCATCCGGCTCACCGACTCCGAGCGCGAGGCGGTGAAGGCCAACGTCTTCTTCACGCCCGAGCTCGACGCCGGGCTGACCGCGTGGGTGCAGCGGCACTACCGCGACAGGCTGGAGGCGAAGGACCTCGCGGATCCCCAGCTCGCGCGCGAGGGGATGGAGGCGCTCGACGCGCTGACTCAGTTGTTGAAGCTGGGCAGCGTCTACGACTTCCAGCAGTAGGCGCTCGTCAACGGGCCGCGGCGCGCTGGTACTGGCGCACGGTCAGGGGCACGAACACCAGCAGCATCACCCCGCCCCACAGCGCGGTGTAGAGCGCGGGGTGCTGCAGCGGCCATGCGTCGGGGACGGGCGCACCGGGCAGCACGTTGCCGAAGAGCTCGCGCGCGGCCTGGGTGACCGAGGAGACCGGGTTCCACTCAGCGAAGGTGCGCAGGCCGCCCGGCAGGTTCTCGGAGGGCACGAAGGTGTTGGCGATGAAGGTCAGCGGAAAGACCACCACGAAGACCGCGTTGTTGAAGACCTCCGGCGTCCGCACCAGCAGCCCCACCCACGCGAACACCCAGCTCATGCAGTAGGCGAAGAAGAGCAGCAGCGCGTAGCCGAGCAGCGCCTCGCCCAGCCCGGTGGTGATCCGCCAGCCGACCAGCAGCCCGGTCACCGACATGATCACCACCGTGATCACGTTGATCACCACGTCCGCGCTCGTCCGCCCGACCAGCACCGCCGACGGGGCCATCGGCAGCGACCGGAAACGATCCACCAAGCCGCTCTTGAGATCCTGCGCCATCCCCAGCCCAGTGATGGTGGCGCCGAAGATCACCGTCTGCGCGAAGATCCCGGCGATGAGGAACTCGCGGTACAGGCGCGGGTCCGTCTCGCTCGCGCCCGGCAGCGCGATGGAGCCGCCGAACACGTAGGCGAAGAGCAGCACGAACATGATCGGCGAGATGGTCGACCCCACCAGCAGATCGGGCACCCGCCGGATCTTGATCAGGTTGCGCCGGGTGATCGCCCAGCCGTCGCTCAGCGTCTGCAACGGACCACTCATCGGCTCGCCTCCGGCTTCTCGGCGTCGTCGTCGGACTCCGCCGCGTGCCCGGTCAGCTTCATGAACACGTCGTCCAGCGTCGGCCGCCGAAGCCCCGCGTCGTGCAGCGCCACCCCGCCCTCGCGCAGGACGCGGAGGACCTCCATCAGCGCAAGGGTTCCCTCCCGTACCGGCGCGCCCAGTGCCCGCGCGTCCTCGTCCACCGTCACCTCGCCGCTCGCCACCGCTGCCAGGGCCTGCCGAGCGGCCGGGAGATCCTCGCGCGAGGCCAGCGTCAGCTCGATCCGCTCGCCGCCCACGCGCGCCTTGAGCTCGTCGGCGGTGCCCTCGGCGATCACCCGGCCGCGATCGATGACCGCGATCCGGTCCGCCAGACGGTCCGCCTCCTCGAGGTACTGCGTGGTCAAGAGCACGGTGGCGCCCCCGGTGACCGCCTCGCCGATCACGTCCCACAACCCCAGCCGGCTGCGTGGATCGAGCCCCGTCGTCGGCTCGTCGAGGAAGAGGATCCGCGGCTCGCCCACCAGCGCGCCCGCAAGATCCAGCCGCCGC
>CAZCWA010000501.1:0-3992 GCA_964502265.1 uncultured Myxococcaceae bacterium
GGCTCGCAGAGCGGCACACGGTCATCGGTGTGGATCTGCAGGGACACGGGCGCACCGCGCTCGGAGATCGCCCGCTGGACCTGCCCGCCATGGGCCGTGACCTCGACGTGATTCTTCGCACGCTCGGGTTCGAGCAGGTGGACGTGATGGGCTACTCCTTCGGCGGCGGCGCGGCGATGCAGCTCGCGGTGCAGCATCCGGAGCGGGTGCGGCGGCTGGTGCTCGTCTCGGCGGGCTACTCGCGCGACGGCTTCCACACGGACATTCTTGCCCAGCAGGGACAGATGGGCGCGGCGGCGGCCGAGTACATGAAGGACACGCCGATGTACCAGGGCTACATGGCGGTGGCGCCGCACCCCGAGGACTTCCCCAGGCTGCTCGACGCGATCGGAAGCGCGATGAAGCAGCCGTTCGACGCGTCCGCCGAGCTGAAGCGGCTGTCGATGCCGGTGATGATCGTCTTCGGCGACTCGGACATGTACCGGCCGGAGCACATGGTCGAGATGTACAAGCTGCTCGGCGGCGGGCTGCGGGACGCGGGATGGATGGGCGAGCACCAGTCGCAGAACCAGCTCGCCATCCTCCCCGGCCACACGCACTACGACATCTTCATGTCGCCTCTGCTGGTCGACGTGGCGCTGCCCTTCCTCGGCGACAAGCCCGGGAAGTAGCCGCTACTTCCAGACGCCCACGGTCCCGCCGCGGTGCGCGTTGTCGCGCAGCACGAGCCCCTGCTTGTGCTGCCGCGCCGCGTGGGGGCCCACGAAGAAGCCGGGCGGGTCGCTCTTGCGAAAGGTCTTCTTGAGCCACTCCTCGACCTCGAGCCAGATCCGCCGGAACCGGTCCGGGGCGGGATCGCGGCGCCCGGTCTGCGGGGTCACGTCCATCTCCGCCCAGAGCAGGCCGGAGAGCAGCTCGTCCTCCTCGTTGCGGCGGCAGCGCTCGAAGAAGATGACCGGCGAGCGGACCTCGTCCACGCGCCACAGTCCCTTGTCCTTGCCGCGCTTGAACTTGTCCACCTCCACCGGCCCGACGCTGGTGGCGGCGAAGTAGAGCTCCTCCTCCGGCAGGTCCGCCTGGCTTGCCCCGCTGGCCTTGAAGGGCTGCCAGTCGGGCGGGATGCGCCGGGGATAGACCTCGAACTCCAGCCGCTCGATGCCCAGAAGAAATGCCCGCTCGTCCTCGGGCAGCATGAACACCCGCAACCGGTTCGCCATGCGCGGCCCATAACAGAGCGGAGGCCGTCGTGGCAGCCGGAGGGCGCGCGGGCTAAACGTGGGCGGACATGGATCGCGCGTTCGTTCGACTGAAGGCACGGATCGAGGAGCTGAAGGACCTCGCCGGCGTGATTGGGCTCTGCTCGTGGGATCAGGAGACGCTGCTGCCACCCAAGGCCAGCAGTGCCCGCGGCCAGCAGCTCGCCACCCTCCAGGGGCTCTACCACGAGCGGTTGGTGGACCCGGCGGTGGGGGACTGGCTCGGAGAATCGGAGGCGGACGACCTCTCCGGCGACGAGCGGGCGCTCCTGCGCGTCTTCCGCACCGAGCGCGACCGGGCGGTGAAGGTGCCGGCGTCGCTGGTGCGGGCGCTGGCCACGGCGCAGGCGGACGGGGTCACGGCCTGGCGGGCGGCACGCGCGGCGAAGGACTTCACGCTCTTCCGGGACGCCCTGAAGCGGCTGCTGGAGCTGCGGCGGCAGCAGGCGGACGCGCTCGGCTACGAAGGCGGACAACGCTACGACGCGCTGCTGGAGGCCTACGAGCCGGGGATGCGGGTGGCCCGTGTGCGCCCGGTGCTGGAGGCCCTGCGCGAGAAGCTCGTCCCCCTGGTGGGCAAGCTCGCGGACGGACAGGTGCAGTGGCCGGACGTCTTCGCCGGCAAGCGATTCGACACCGGGAAGCAGTGGCCGTTCACCGTGCGGCTGCTCGGGGACATGGGCTTCGATCTCGAGGCGGGCCGGCAGGACAAGAGCATCCACCCGTTCTGCGGCGGCACCCATCCGACCGACGTGCGCCTGACCACGCGGCTGTTCGAGGACAACGTGTGCTCGGGCATCTTCAGCACCATCCACGAGGGCGGGCACGGGCTCTACGAGCAGGGCTTCGACGAGCGCCACCACCGCACGCCGCTGGCCGCCGCCCCGTCGATGGGGCTTCACGAATCGCAGTCGCGCCTGTGGGAGAACATCGTCGGCCGTAGCCGCGCCTTCTGGTCGCACTACCTGCCGGTGCTGCAGGGCCACTTCCCCGAGGAGCTCGGCGGCGTGACGTTGGACGCGTTCCACCGGAGCATCAACACCGTCAGCCGTTCGCTCATCCGGGTGGAGGCGGACGAGGTCACCTACAACCTGCACATCGCGCTGCGGTTCGAGCTCGAGCTGCTGCTGCTCGATGACGCGCTGCCGCTCGATGACCTGCCGTCTGCGTGGAACGACCGGATGGAGAAGTATCTCGGCGTCCGGCCTCCGCACGACACGGTGGGCGTGCTGCAGGACATCCACTGGGCGTGGGGCGAGCTGGGGTACTTCCCCACCTACACGCTCGGGAACCTCTACGCGGCGCAGCTCTTCGAGGCGATGCGGCGCGACCTGCCGGAGGTGGAGGAGGCGATCGCACAGGGCAGACTGCAGGTGGTGCGCGGGTGGCTGCGGGAGAAGATCCACCGCCACGGCTACCGCTACCCGGCGGAGGAGCTGGTGGAGAAGGTCACCGGACGCGGCCTCGGCGACGAGGCGTTCGTGGGCTACCTGAAGACGAAGTACGGACAGATGGCAGGAGTGACGCTCTAGATGAACCTCGTATCCGAAGAGATCGAAGCGTACGCGCGGGCGCACACCGACAAGCCGTCGCCGCTGCTGGAGGCGCTGACGCAGGAGACGCGCGAGAAGATGGAGTTCCACCGCATGCAGGTGGGCCCGCTCGAGGGCGCGTTCCTCCGCATGCTGGTGAAGCTCACCGGCGCGCGGCGGGTGCTGGAAGTCGGCATGTTCACCGGGTATTCGGGGCTGTGCCTCGCGGAGGGGCTGCCGGAGGACGGCGAGCTCATCACCTGCGACATCAACCCGAAGGCGGAGGAGATCGCCCGGCGCTACTTCGCGCAGAGCCCGCACGGGAAGAAGATCCAGGTCCGGATGGGGCCTGCGCTGGAGACGATCGCCGCGCTGGAGGGCACGCTGGATCTCGTCTTCATCGACGCGGACAAGGAGAGCTACGCGGACTACTTCGACGCGGTGCTGCCGCGGCTGAAGCAGGGCGGGCTCATCGTGGCGGACAACACCTTGTGGAGCGGCCGCGTGCTGAACCCGCAGGCGGAGAGCGACCACGCCATCGTCGCCTTCAACGCGAAGGTGGCGAAGGACGAGCGCGTGGAGCGGGTGCAGCTCACGCTGCGCGACGGTGTGACGCTGATCCGGAAGAAGTGACGGATGCCCCTGGAGCTGCTGCAGACCGTCGGTGACAACCAGGAGGCGTCGGTGCTGCGCTCGCTCCTGCAGGCGCACGGCATCCGCTGCGTGGTGCAGGGCGAGCAGCACAGGTCGATGCTCGGGATGCTCGGGCCGTACGTGGAGCTGCGGGTGCTGGTGGAGCGCGAGGAGCTCGACCGCGCCCGCCGCGTCATCGAGGAGGCGGCGGCCGCGGGACCCCCGGCGGAGGACGAGCTGGAGGCCGCGCCCGGCTCACTTCGCGGGGCGGTGTGCCCGGTCCACGAAGGGGAGGCCACCTCGACCTGCGAGCGGTGCGGGACGTTCCTGTGCGCGCAGTGTGGTTCCGGGGCGGTGTGCGAGGAGTGCGAGGCGCGCGCGCAGCCGGTGGGCGAGAACCGGGTCGCGAAGCGGAAGGTCTCCGCGGTGGTCGCGTTCCTGCTGCTCTTCGGGCTGCCGGCCCTTGGAACGCTCGCCGTCGTCCTGGCCCGGCTGTTCTGAAGGCAGGCCCGCTCAGGCGGAGGTGAGAACCCGCAGCAGGTCCTCTCCGTAGAGGCCCACCCGCTTCTCC
>CAZCWA010000502.1:0-3977 GCA_964502265.1 uncultured Myxococcaceae bacterium
CACGAAGACGATCTCTGCGCCCTCGATGCGGGACCGCGCCCGCTGGTGACCCGAGCCGGCGATGAACTCGTCGTGGAAGGCCAGCGTGGCGCTCCCCTTCGTCCCCTCTAGGCGCATCGCGTCCGGCGAGCTGGTGATCCCCACCAGGCCGAAGGACTGGAACCACGAGCCCTCCGTCCCCGCCGGCTCGAGCCCGAGCAGCTCCATCTGCGCGGAGATGTACTCCTGCGTCAGCCGGTCCCCGCGGGTGCCGGGTCCGCGGCCTTCGAGCAGATCGTGCGAGAGGAACCGGATGTGCCCCCGGAGCTGCGAATCCGAGAGCCCGTCCAGCACCCGCTTCTCCTGTGGCGTCAAACGCGAGGCGGCGCCCGCACGCTTCTGCGCGCCCACCGGCCCCGCCAGGAGCACCACCATGCAGGCGACGGCGACTCCCGGAAGCCGCACGCGCGGCCCCGGGGGCGCGGGGCTCAAGCCATCACCTTCCACTGCGTGCCCGCCGGCGTGTCCATGATCTCCACGCCCAGCTCCTTCATCTGTCCGCGGAGCCCATCGGCGAGCGCGAAGTCCTTCGCCTTGCGCGCCTCGTTGCGCTGGGCGATCAGCGACTCGACCTGCGCCACGTCGATCCCGCGCTGCGCCACCAGCCGGTCCCTCCGCCGCAGGAGCCATGCAGAGGGCTCGTCCTCGAGCACACCGAGCACGCCCGCGATCTTCCGCACGTCGGCCCTCAGCGCCTGCAGCGTCCTGCCCACCATCGCCTTGTCCTTCACCGGCGGCTTGTCGAGCAGCTCGTTCATCGCCGCGAACGCCGAGGACACGGCGGCCAGCGCGCCGGGCACGTTGAAGTCGTCGTCCATCGCCTCGTCGAACGCCCGCAGGTGCTGCTCGGGCTCACCGTGCAGGGGCCCCTGCGCGAAGTCCTTGCCGCCCACGCGCTCGTCCACGCGACGCAGCGTCTCGTAGAGGTACTCCAGCCGCGTCTCCTGGTCCGCCAGCGCCTTGTCCCCGAACGAGAGCGGGTTTCGGTAGTGGGTGGAGACGAAGAAGAGCCGCAAGGCCTCGGGGTCCACCCGCTGAAGCGCATCGCGCAGGCGCACCACGTTGCCCAGGCTCTTGGACATCTTCGCGCCCTCGAGATCGAGGAAGCCGCAGTGCATCCAGAACCGGCAGAAGGTGTGTCCGCTCGCTGCCTCGCTCTGAGCGATCTCGTTCTCGTGGTGGGGGAAGATGAGATCCAGCCCGCCGCCGTGCAGATCGAAGTCGTCCCCGAGGTATTTCACGCTCATCGCCGAGCACTCGATGTGCCAGCCCGGCCGGCCCTTGCCCCAGGGCGAATCCCACGCCGGCTCACCCGGCTTGGCCGCCTTCCAGAGCGCGAAGTCCAAAGGCTCGCGCTTCTGCTCGCCCGGCGCGACCCGCTCTCCCGCGCGCAGATCGTCGAGGTTCCGCTTCGACAGCTTCGCGTACTGCGGGTAGCGCGAGACCTGGAAGTACACGTCCCCCTGCGACTCGTAGGCGACGCCGCGCTCCACCAGGCGCGAGATGATCGCGATGATCTCCGCGATGTGATCGCTCACCTTCGGCGAGACGTCCGGCTCGAGCAGGTGCAGGCCCTTCGCGTCCTCCCGGAACGCGTCGATGAAGCGCTGCGCCAGGGCCACCGGCGCCTCACCGGTCTCCGCCGCGGCCTTGATGATCTTGTCGTCGACGTCGGTGTAGTTGCGGACGTAGTCGACCTCGTAGCCGCGGTAGCGCAGGTGGCGCACCACCACGTCGAAGGCGGTGAAGGTCCGCGCGTTCCCGATGTGCACGTAGCTGTAGACCGTCGGCCCGCACACGTACATCCGGACCCGCCCCGGCTCGCGCGTCTGGAGCGGCTCCTTCTGGTTCGTGAGGGTATTGAAGACGGTGATGGGCGGGGGCGACGGCGACAAGGCTCCTCCTGAGACCAAGGGCCGCGGACTGTAACGCAACTTTCCGTCACCCGAAGGCGACAACGACAGAAGCCATGGCCCCTCCGCCCAAGCCCAAAGGTCCGCGCGCGCGTCCACCTTCCGGGGCCCGGACGCCACCGCCGAGGCGCCACCCCACGCTGGAACTCCCCTTCAACGACGACGAGGTCCTGCACGCGGACGATCCGCGGCCCCAGCGCGTCCCCCAGTACCCCGCCGAGGCCCTCCCCGCGCGCCGCCCACAGCGAAAGCTGGAGGAGGCGATCCCCACCCGGGTCTACGACTTCGCCTCGGAGGACGAGGAGCTCTCCGCGCCCTGGGACGCCGGCCGCGACGGGGGCGAACACAAGCCGGCGTTCCTCTACGTCGAGAAGGGCCCGGGGCAAGGACAGCTCGTGCCGGTGCCGCAGGGGCCCATGGTCATCGGACGCGCCAGCGTCTCCGAGCTTCGGCTGCAGCACCCGTCGATCAGCCGCCGCCACGCGCAGCTCACCAGGCTGGGCGAGCGCTTCTACCTGAAGGACCTGGGCTCGCAGAACGCGACCTTCGTGAACCGCGTGCGGCTCGAGGCGGAGGTCGAGGTCTATCCCGGAGACGTGCTGCAGATCGGCTCGGCCACCATCAAGTTGCGCGGCCCCGCAGAACACGTCCCGCCGGAGACCCGCCGCAAGCTGGACAAGGTGCAGTCCGCAGCGCGCCGCAGCGGCCCGAGGCCCGCCCCGGTGAGGACGAAGCCGCACCCCGTCCCGTCCCCTCCTTCCAGCCGCCGCAACATCGCGCTGCTGGCCGTGGCCTGCGTGGGCATCGGCGTGGGGCTCGCCGCGATCGGGCTGGTGGGCTGGAAGCTCCTGCAGCCCGCGCCCACCTTCCAGGCCCTCGCGCGCGGTGGTGACGTCGTCGAGGTCGAGGAGGTCGAAGTCTCCGCGGCGCAGGAGGATTCGGCGCCCACGGGAGCGGAAGACCGCGTGGCCGAGCGGATCGCACAGCAGATGGAGAAGACGGCCCCTGCCGCCAAGGCGGTACGTGCCGCGCCGAAGCCTCCTGTCGTCAAGCCCGCCGCCGCTCCGTCGCGAGCTCCGAAGAAGGTCGAGCCGAAGAAGGTCGAGCCGAAGACGGCCGCCGTCCCCACCCGGACCGAGATCCTCAAGCTCTACGAGGCGGGCAACGTCTCTGGCGCGATCAGCGCGGCGAAGCAGGCGGGCGACGCGGACCTCGCCGAGCGGCTGACCGAATTCCAGACCGCCCACGCGGCCGGAGAGAAGGGCCTGCGGGAGAACGACGCGGGCGCCGCGGTGGCCGGCTACAAGAAGGCGCTGGCGGTGGACGAGGCCCTGAGCGGCGGTTGGGGCGCGCACGCGCCGGCGATCGCGAAGAAGCTCGGGCAGCTCTACGCGCAGTACGGCCAGCACCTGACGAAGAACGGCAACCCCGCTGGCGCGCAGACCGCCTTCAAGGAGTCGCTGAAGTACGACCCGCAGAACAGCGCCGCCCGGGAGGGCCTCGCCGGCGGCAGCGCGCCGAAGGGCCGGTCCGCGGCGATCGACGATGCCTGGGGCGAGGAGACGGCGGCCGGGGGCGACCGCCAGAGCGCGATGGACGAAGCCTGGGGCGACTAGCCCGTACGGCGCGAGGCGAGGTCCCGAAGCCCGAGCCACACGTTGAGGAGCACGAACGCGAACAGGAACGAGGCCAGCGCCACCGCGCCCAGGTCCTTGCGAGGGGACTGCTCGGCGAGCAGCAGCCAGAGCTTTCCGTCCCGCGGCTGGATGCCCTCCTTCGGCCCGAGCCGCTCGAACGCGGGGCGGAACGCGGACGGCACCTCGTCGAACGCCAGCAGCCTGCCGCGCACGCCGAACGGCCGCTGATCCACTGGAGAGGGCGGGCGGTTCTCCGGCCAGTCTTCGGTGGGAAGCGCCGCGCGGTGCACCAGGACCGGCGTCCCCTGCAGCCCGACGGTGACCCGCACCTCGTCGCCCGGGTGCCGTGAGAAGACGCCGACGAACGTCGGGATCCCGTGGATCTGCA
>CAZCWA010000503.1:0-3964 GCA_964502265.1 uncultured Myxococcaceae bacterium
CGAGGCGAAGCGCCGGAAGCTGGGCGCGGCGGACTTCTCCTACAACACCGGCTCGCTGGCCTGCCCGCGCTGCCAGGGCACAGGTCAGATCTCGCTCGACGTGCAGTTCCTCCCCGACATCGACGCCGCCTGCCCCGATTGCGGCGGCGCGCGCTACGCCCCTTCCGCGCGTGAGATCCGGAGGGACGGACGATCGTTGCCGGACCTGCTCCGCCTTACCGTTCAGGAGGCGCTCGACGCGGTGGGGGATCTCCCGCGGGTGAAGCGGAGGCTTCAGGCGCTCTTTGAGCTGGGCCTGGGCTACCTCACGCTCGGCGAGGACACCCCGGCCCTCTCCGGTGGCGAGGCGCAAAGGCTCAAGCTCGCCACCCAGTTGCACCGCGATCAGTCGGACGCCGTCTTCGTGCTCGACGAGCCGAGCGTGGGGCTGCACCCGCTGGACGTGCGCACGTTGCTGAAGGTGCTTCAGCGGCTCGCGGACCGGGGCGCCACCGTGATCGTGATCGAGCACGACCTCGATCTCATCGCCAACGCCGACCACGTCATCGACATGGGCCCGGGTGGGGGCGAGGCCGGCGGCCGGATCGTCGCGGTGGGGACGCCGGATGCGATCGCCCGGAACCGGAAGAGCCTCACCGGACGGTACCTGGCGAAGCACCTCGGCCACGGGTGAGGGCGCGACCTACGGCACCCAGGCGGAGGCGTCCTGGCACTTCGCCTCCTTCGACTGCTTCGACTTGTTCGCCTTCTCGAACGCGATCCCCGCGCAGGTGCCGATCTTCGCCCCGAAGGTGGTCCCGTCGCGCGGCTGGGCGAAGAGCTGCGGCAGCTCCCCGTCGTGCTCGGCGAGGCACGCCTCGGTGGCCTTCTTCGCCGAGTTCAGGCACTCGGTCTCGGAGATGGCGAAGCACTGACGGAAGTACATCGACTCCCTGCAGAAGGCGGCGGGGAGCTGGTCCTTCATCCCCTTCACCCAGAAATCCTTCTTCACCATCACCGGGGGCGGCGGCGCGTCGGCGTCCTCGGCGAGGGCGAGCGGGGCGCACAGAAGCGGGAGCAGGAGGGACAGGCGCAGGGTGTGGATCATGGCGCGGCAGGGTGTCACGCCGGGGGGGCGTGCTCAATCGCTCAACCGCGGGCTACTCGGCCTGCTGCGAGTTCGCCACGCCGCGCAGACGCGGGCCGTCCTCCTCGAGCCCGCGCACCGAGAGGTTGTCGAAGGCGCACTCGTAGTTGCGGCACCCCAGCGCGATCTTCCCCACCTGCCCGCCGAGCCCCGGCAGCACCTTGCGCGCGAAGCGGCGGCCGTTGAGGTAGCCGGTCACCTCCACCGCGTTGCGCTCGGGCTGCCGGCGCATCGTCAGCCTCAGCTTGAAGGGCTTGCCGTCTGCGGGGGTGGGCGTCTCGTCCTCCACCATCAGCTCCAGTTCGCGCGCGCTGTTGCCCACGAACTCGCGGCCGTCCTCGCGGGAGTACCGCCACCCCAGCCGCATCCCCACCCCGGGGATGGCGAAGGCCGAGACCTGGAGGTCGCGGATCCGGAACGCGAGCTCGGCGAACCTCTGCGCGTCCTCCTCCACGAAGTAGCGGTCCGAGACGTCGCGCAGCACGACCTCCACCTCCGCCTCGAAGTCGTCGGCGTTGAAGTAGCGGTGGGCCACGAACGCGCGCGGGATGAGGCGGTTGCCTTCGGGGACCTCGTTGCCCACCTGGGTCACGGTGAGCCGGCCCTCGCCCATCCGCCACTCGCCGGTGTGGACGTTGAACTCCTCCGGCCCGGGCGCGAACGACATCTTGAGGGAGGTGCGATCGCCGTCCAGCTCCTCCTCGATCACCTCGGTGAAGATCTCGCCGTAGGTGGAGGCGGTGGACTTCGGCAGCCTGGACTGGCTGCTCCAGGCGCCGTTGCCGTTTCCGTTCATCACCAGCGTGGGCTCCGCGCCGAAGAAGAAGCGCGAGGCGAAGCCGATGCTCGCCAAAGCACCGATCACCATCAGCCCGTAGCGCACGCCCCGGAAGCCCTTCTGCACCACCGTCGCCGCAGACGTCGGGGCCGCGGGCTGGGTGGCCCGCCTCGAGGCCGTCGTGGGCCCCTCGATCCCGGTCGTGGGCGAGACGGTGGAGATGAGCGGCTCCAGCTCCGCGATCACCTCGGAGGCGTCGTGGGGGCGGTGCTCCGGGTCGGATTGCAGCAGCCGCTCGACGATGCGGTCGAAGCGCGGGTCCAGGCCGCTCAGGCGCTCGGACGGCAGCCGGAAGCGGCCGATGGGCAGCTCCCCGGTGAGCAGCTCGTAGAGGATCACCCCCACCGCGAAGAGGTCCGCGCGCTGGTCCACGCTGCGCGCGTCGCGGCGCTGCTCGGGCGCCATGTAGTTGATGGTGCCCATGGCCACGCTGGTGGCGGTGAGCTGGTGGCGCTCCTCGCCGCCGCGCATCCCGGCCAGGCCGAAGTCCGCCACCTTCACGTGCCCCCGCCCGTCGAGCAGGATGTTCTCCGGCTTGAGGTCGCGGTGGATGATGTCCTTCTGGTGCGCCGCCTCCATCGCCCGGAGGATCTGCAGCACGATCCGCGGCGCCTCCGAGAGCGAGAGGCGGCCCGACCCCATCGCCTCGCGGAGGGTCTGGCCCTCCACGTACTCCATCACGAAGTAGTAGTTCCCGCCGGCGCTCCCGCGGTCGATGATCTGGATGATGTGCGGGTGGCTCAGCGCCGCCAGCGCCGCCGATTCCTTCTCGAACCGCGCCACGAACTCCGGGTCCTTCGCGCTGTGCGGCGGGAGGATCTTCACCGCCACCGTGCGGCCCAAAGAGCGCTGAACCGCGCGCCAGACCTCGCCCATCCCCCCGCGCCCGAGCAGCCGCTCGAGCTGGTAGCCGGGCAGGTCCAGGCCGGGCACGCTCATCGCCGTGTCCACCGTGCGCGCGTCCTGCGGATCGTTCCCGGGTTGCGAGACGGGGATGAAGGTGGCCTCGGTGGCATCGCGCGCGGAGGGGCGCTCGGGTGAGGTCTCGTCCTGACCGCTCGGTGCCGAGACGTCGGTGCGGCGGACCTCGAAGCGGATCCCGCAGGCGCAGAGCACACGCTGGCCGGTGACGTAGACCTTCACGTCGTGCGCTCGCTGGCAGTTGGGGCACACCTGATGGGGCATCCGTCAGCCTCTCCGGGGACCCGCGGTTTCTTCGAACCCGAGGACGAGGAACGCGTTGACGCCCTTCTCCTTCCCCTTCACCTGGGAGGTGGGGAGCGGCTGGACGCGGAAGCCCTGGCCGGCCCTTCGGACCGTGTTCTCCGTCACCACCACCTGCCCGCCCCGGGCCATGTCACACAGGCGGGCGGCCACGTTGACCGTGTCCCCGATGGCGGTGAACTCGTGGCGCTCCGCCGAGCCCATGAAGCCGACGATCGCGGTGCCGGTGTTCACGCCGATGCCCACCTCGATCGGCGCAAGCCCGCTGGCCTCGCGCAGATCGTTGATCCGCTGGACCTCACCCTGCATCTCCAGCGCGGCCCGGAGCGCGCGGCCCGCGTCGTCCACGTTGGGGCGCGGGGGCCCCCACACCGCCATCACGCAGTCGCCGATGAACTTGTCGAGGTTGCCGTCGTGCCGGAAGACCACGTCCGCCATCGCGGTGAAGAACCGGTTGAGCATGGCGACCGTCTCGGTCGGCTCCTCGGTCTCGGCCATGGAGGTGAAGCCGCGGATGTCGGCGAAGAGGACGGACACCTCCGCCTGCTGGCCGGAGCGCAGAAGCTCCACGTCCCCCTTGATCACCGCGTCCGCCACCGCGCGCGAGAGGAAGCGGGAGAGCTCCGCGCGGGTGATCGCCTCGGCTTCGATCTTCCGGGCCAGCTCCGCGTTCTCCAGCGCGATCGCCGCCTGCGAGGCGATGCCGGAGAGGATCTTCAGATCCTTCTCGCTGAAGGCGTTGGAGCGCTCGCGGCTGTCGAGGAAGAGCACGCCCT
>CAZCWA010000504.1:0-3938 GCA_964502265.1 uncultured Myxococcaceae bacterium
GTGTCGCCGAGCACGAACATCGCCGGGAAGAGGACCGCGCCGAACCGGAACGCGTTCACCAGCTCGCCCTGCAGGAGCATCACGAGGGTCGACATGCCCACGTAGACCGCGAGCGCCCACTGCCTGCGCACGAGCAGCACCGCCGTGGCGAGCAGCACCCAGAAGAAGGCGTACCGGTAGAGGTTCGCGTCGTTGGTGCTCTGCCACGGGTTGCCGAACCAGAGGGTCCGCACGACTGCCAACGGAGAGTCCGCGTGCGCCCAATCGCTCTGCCCTTCCATGAAGGCGAGCGCCGAGCCGGCGGTGAGGTGCTGCCAGCCGAGGAACGCCGCGAAGCCACCGGCGGACAAGAAGCCGATGAGGAGGAAGTGGCGGATGGCCTTCGCGCGGTCGGGCGCGGTGGCGGCTGCCAGCAGCGCGGCGCCGATGCTGAGGAACACGCCCTGGTTGCGCGTCCACGTCGTCGCGGCCGCGAACAGTCCCGCGCCGATGGGTCGTTGCGTCCCCGCGAGGTAGAGCGCCCCGAAGGAGAGCAGGAGGAACAGGCTCTCGGTGTGCGGCGTGTGGAAGATGAACGTGCCGGGGCCGAACAGGAACATCAGCCAACCCGCGCGGGTGAGCGGCACACATCCGGAAGGCGGCGTCCCCTCTGCGCGGGTCATCGCGCGCGCCACCCAGGCCACGAAGAGCACGAACGCGATCAGCGAGACGACGGCACCGAGCAGCAACACCCGCTCGGTGGAGAGCATCCGGGAGATCGCCCCCACGAGCTGTGGGTAGAGCGGGAAGAAGACGCGCGGCGCGGCATCGGCGCCGTCCCGGGCGATGGCCGCGTAGTAGTTGCTGTCCCACTTCCCGAAGAACGCCTCGAGCGCGTATCCGCCTCGCTTCAGCGGCTTCAGCCAGAGGAGGACGTGCACCGCCAGCCATAGGGCGCAGCTCCCCCAGAGGAAGGCCGGGGCCGGGGCCGCGCGGAGGTCCAACTTCTCCCGCCACGATCGGCCCTGGACGTCGTCAGAGATGGCGGCAGGGAGGGACATGATCGAGGAGGATCATGCCCCGCGTCGGGAAGGGTCCGCCGCAGGAAAGGGCACCCCGTGGGTCACTTGTGGCCGCCCCCCTCCGTGTTCGTGGGAGACGGACGACGGCGCGCCACTGTCCACCAGACGGATTCGCGGACCTTCGGACGGCCTTCGCTGCCGCTGTCGCCGCTTGAAGCCTCGATGGGACGTGCCACCTTGAGCGCTCCATGCGCAGCGTCCTCCCTGCAGATCAGTATCGCGCCCTCGTCGACCACTCGCCGGTGATGATCTGGCGCTCGGGGCTGGACGCGAAGTGCGACTGGTTCAACGAAACCTGGCTGCGGTTCACCGGGCGGAAGCTCGACGAGGAGATGGGGGACGGCTGGACCGAGGGCATCCACCCCGACGACTTCGACCGGTGCGTGAGCCACTACCTGGAGAACTTCAAGCAGCGCCGCGCCTTCGAGATGGAGTACCGGCTCCGGCGCCACGACGGCGTCTACCGGTGGCTGTTCGACCGCGGCGTGCCCTTCACGGACGACAACGGGGCGTTCGCCGGGTTCATCGGGAGCTGTGTCGACGTCGACGACCGGCGCCGGGCCGAGGAGGCGCAGACGACGTTCCTCTTCCTCATCGCCCACGAGCTGCGCACGCCGCTCACCTCGTTGAACGCCTTCCTCGAGTCCGCCCGGCGGGGGCTGCAGCAGGGCCGTCCGGTGACGGATTCGACGCTGGGGCGGCTCTTCCGGCAGGCCGAGAAGCTGCGGACGCTGACCCGGGCCCTCGGCGACGCGCTCCAGATGGAGCATGGCGCCACGCTCCCCATCGCCATGGCGCCGGTGGAGCTCGTGTCCCTCCTCCAGGAGGTGATCGCCGACCACGAGCCCGCCGCGCAAAGGACAGGACACACCCTCACCTTCGAGGCGCGGCTCGAGGCGGCGCCGCTGACGGCGGATTCCACGCGGCTCGAGCAGGTCTTCAGCAACCTCATCGACAACGCGGTGAAGTACTCGCCGGGCGGCGGGCGCGTGGGGGTGAGGCTCGAGGCGGCACCGGGGGGATACCGGGTGACGGTGGAGGATGGGGGGATCGGCATTCCGGCGGATGAGCTGCCGAACGTGACCCGCAGGTTCTTCCGCGCCAGCAACGCCAACCCGCTGAACTTCCCCGGCGTGGGGCTGGGCCTCCCGCTCGTGAAGGAGCTGGTGGAGCGGCACGGCGGGAGGTTCGAGGTGCGCAGCGCGATCGGACGCGGGACCACGGCGGAGGTCTTCCTCCCGACCCACCCAACGGACGCTACCGGCTCCGGCTCTCCCACGCACTGAGCGGCGCTCGGGAGCGGCGCGTCACCCGCCGCCCGGCAGCAGCACCTTGAACACGGCCCCGGTCCCGGGCTGGGACTCCACGGAGATCTCCCCGCCCATCGCCGCGAGGATCTGCCGGACGATCCACAGGCCCAGCCCGAACCCGCCGTAGTGCCGGTCGCTCACCGCGCGCTCGAAGCGTTCGAAGAGGCGGGCCTGGTCCTCCGGCGCGATGCCGATCCCCCGGTCGCGGACTTCGATCCGTGCCCCGCCCTCCACCGCCTCCACGCTCACGTCCACCGGACACTGGGCGCCGTACTTGATCGCGTTGGAGAGGAGGTTCGCCACCACCTGCTCCACCCGCAGCCGGTCCCACACGCCCTCTACCCGCTCCGGGGCGACGAAGCGGACCTCGCAGCCGGCGCGGCGGGCCTCCTCGTCCATCTGGGCCACCACGTCCCCCACCACGCCCTTGAGGTCGAGCGGCTCGGGGTGGAGCTGCAGCTTCCCGGACTGGATGCGGCTGAGGTCCAAAAGGCTCTCCACCAGCCGGGCCAGCCGCGCCACCTGCCGGTCCGCGTTGCGCGCCCTCACCGCCACCGCGTCCAGCGTCAGTGTGCCGCGGTCCGCCCCCCGCGCCAGGGTCTGGGTGTACAGCCGCAGCGAGGTGATCGGCGTGCGCAGCTCGTGCGCGGCCACCGAGAGGAAGTCGTCCCGCGTGCGCAACGACCGCTGCAGGTCCTCCTGCGTCTGCCGCAGCTCGGTCACGTCCTGGTACGAGATGACGATGGTCTCCGGGTGCCCGAACATCGCCGGCAGCCGCTCGCTCGACGCCAACACCGAACGCCGTCCGCCCGGCAGCGCCCACTCCACCGCGAACCCCTCCAGCTTCTCCCCTCGCACCGCGCGCGCCATCGGCGTCCCCTCCGGCGGCACCGGCGTCCCATCCGGCAGGGTCATCGGGAGCGAGGACCCCGGGTGATGCCCGGGCGAGCGGCGCGGAAAGATCCCGCCGGCCAGCGCGTCCGCCGCGCGGTTGGCGAAGGTCACCTCGCCCGACTGCGGCTCCACCAGCACCAGCGGCACCGGCGAGAGGTCGAGCAACGACTCCAGCCACCGCTGCTGGTTGGCGAGCTGCGTGGCCAGCGCCTCCACCTTCCGCCGAGCCCGCTGCCGCTCGGTGATGTCGCTGAACACCACCACCCCGCCGGTCAGCTCGCCGTGGGCCCCGCGGATGGGCGCGGCGCTGGAGGAGATGGCGCGCCGGCTGCCGTCGTCCCGTTCGAGCTCGTACTCCTCGTTGCGGATGACCTCCCCGTGCAGCATCGCCCGCGACACCGGGAGGTCCTCCGGGGCCACCTCGCGCCCGTCGGGGTGGTGGATGCGCCAGTCCCGGTACGCCTGCAGCCCCGGGGTCTGTGGAATCTCCCGGCCGAGGATCTCCTCCACCATCCGGTTCCCCAGCACCATCCTGCCGCTCGGCGCCTCGGCGATGAGGACCGCCACCGGAAGGCTCTGCAGCACCGCCTCGAGCCGAGCCCGCTCGCGCCGCGCCGCCTCCTCCGCCCGCTGCGAGGCGCCGTAGAGCAGCGCGTTGTCCAGCGCCACGCCG
>CAZCWA010000505.1:0-3937 GCA_964502265.1 uncultured Myxococcaceae bacterium
ACGTGCTCGAGCATGTGCCCGAGGTCGTCCTCCAGGCTCTGCACCGTCTCGAAGAGCAGCTTGAGTCCGTGGAAGGAGAGGAAGTCGCCCAGCACCGGCACGAAGAGATCGTCGGCGGCCATCAGCGCGTTGAGGTTGAGCAGCCCGAACGACGGCGGCGCGTCGAAGACCACCAGGTCGTACTGGGCCTCGACCTCCTTGAGCGCGTTGCGGAGCTTGAACTCGCGCGCGGCCATGGGCATCAGCGAGAGGTCCACCGTGCTCATCGACAGGTTCGAGGGCACGAAGTCCAGGTTGGGCAGCGGCGTGTGCTGCATCACCTCGGTCACCGGCTGCTTGCGCACCAGCACGTCGAGCAGCGTCTTCTCGAAGTCCTCGCCCTCGTACCCGAGGCACTTGGTGGCGTGGCCCTGCGAGTCGAGGTCCACGATCAGCACCCGGTACCCGAGCTCCGCCATCCGGTACGCATAGGAGGTGGAGAGCGAGGTCTTCCCGGTGCCGCCCTTGAAGTTGAGGAAGAGCTGGCGGCGGGGGCCGATCGAAGGCGGGTGCGCGCCCAGCTCCTGCCGCAGCGACCAGAGCTCCGCCGCGGTGTAGCTCGGCTGCTCGAGCGACTTCTGCGGCACGCCGAGCAGCTCGCTCATCCGCTTCGCGCTGTACGTGGGCATCTTCATGTCGCTTCCTCCCGCCTATGAGGCGAAGAGCTTCGTCCCCCGCCGCACCGCGTGACCGCGTGACAGCATCAACCCGCATGCCTCGTGGATGCGCTCCGGCGGCGCCCGCGTCAGCGTGTGCAGCTCGCCCTCGGTCCGGCCCCGGATCGCGCAGCGCAGCTCGTCCGCGATGCGCGCGCACAACGGCTCCAGCGAATCGGCCGGCGCCTTCTTCGCCGCCACCGGCTGTGCGACCGGCATCGAGAGCGGGACCGGCACCTGCGCCCTTCGCGCCGGCATCCCCGCCATCGCCCGGACCGGGCGCACCGGGAGCTGCGCGAGCCTCCGCACTTCCCGGCGGCGCTGCGTCTCGTCGAGGTCCACGATCGCGGAGACGTCCTCACCCACGATCCGCGACAGGCTCTGGGCGGCGGCGCGGCGGACCTTCTTCTCCGGATCGCGCAGCGCCTCGAGCAGCAGCTCCCGCGCGCGCTCACCGCCGCCGGCCCCGAGCACCAGCGCCCCGAGACCGCGCACCTCCGGGTCGGAGTCCCGCACCGCCTGTTCGCCCAGCCCCAGCGCGCCCTCCGCGCTCAGCCCGAGCGCCAGCAGCGACGCCCTGCGGCGGACGGCCGGGTCCGGATCCTTCATCGCCGCCGAGAGGTGGGGACCTGCCTGCGTGGCATCGAGCGCGAGCAGCGTCTTCAAGGCGGCCACGCGGACGTCGGCGCTGTTGGACTTCACCAGCGGGAGGACGATGGCCACGCCCTCGGAGGAGGCGACCTCGCCGAACGCGCCGAGCAGCGCCACCAGCACCGACGGATCGCGCTCGGCGTGCAGCGCGGCGGCGAGCGGGGGCGCGGCAGCGGATTGCTTCAGCGCGCGCAGGCGCTCGGCGGCGCGCACCCGGGCGGCAGCATCCGGCGCGGACAGCTCGCGCACCGAGAAACCGAACACGGTCTCCTCCACCCGCCCCGCGAAGTGCGCGTGGCCGGCGAGCCGCGCCAGCTCCTCTTCGGAGACGTGCAGCCGGCCCTCCGAGCGCAGGCGCTCCGCGTGTCCCGAGGCACCTCCCGCGCGAACGGGGGCGATGGCCAGGGCGAGCGCCGGGGCGGTCTTTGCCTGCATCGGGACGGGCACCGCGGGCGCGGTGGCGACGGCCTGCGCCACGGCCTGGGTCATGGCGGCGGCCGCGGGCGCGCGCTGGGCGGCGAGGGCCTCGCTGCGGAGCTGGGCGATGAAGCCGGCGAGATCGAACGGCGCCTCCAGCTCCTCGGCCGCGGAAGATCCGGAGACGTGGATGCGCGAGGCCTCGATGAGCTTTTCCAGCAGGCCCGTCCGCTCCTCGCGCAGCGCCGAGGCGACGCGTCCGAGTTCGTCGCGATCGCGGTGGGCGCGGGTGAGTTCCACCTCCAGCCCGGCGACGGTGCGGCGAAGTTCGATCTCCCGCTGCGAGGCGTCCGAGAGATCGCGCTCGAGCCGCGCCACGTCCGCGCGTGCGCTCTCGAGGTCGTTGTGCAGTTGCCCCGAGCGCGCCTCGAAGTACACGATCTTCTCGAGCGCGCTCTTCAGGAGCGCATCCGGACGCTCGTCGCTCAAAGGGCCCATCCTCCGCACGGGCTACAGCCCTGTGAGGGTCTGTAGGGCCGTTCCAGCCGCGCACCCTACAGCACGCGGGGAGGGGGCGTAAACCCCCGTAGGATCAAGGGATCTTCGGGATCCCGGCGCGGACCGGACCTTCACCCCGCAAAGTGGATCCGGGGCCGATTTACCGGCCTCGGACGTGCGTCCGACCGCCTGTCCGGTTGCTGATGATGCCGCGCCGCGTCCCCACCCTTCAGGGGCCCGCATGACACCAAAGACAGAGAGCCGAAGAGGTCAGGACGCCGCCGCCCGCTGGCATGCGCTCCCGCACGAGGAGGCGCTGGCGAAGCTCGGAGCGACCCCGGAGGGGCTGGGCACCGACGAGGCCGCGCGCCGGCGTGAGAAGTGGGGCCCCAACGAGCTTGCCCAGCGCAAACGGGAAGGCCCGCTCGTGCTGCTCTGGCGCCAGCTCAACAACCCCCTCATCTGGGTGCTCCTCGGCGCAGGCGCGCTGGCGATGGTGATGGGCAAGGTCACCGACGGCGCGATCGTCCTCGCGGTGGTGGTGCTCAACACGGTGCTCGGGTTCTTCCAGGAGCTGAAGGCGGTGCGCGCCATCGACTCCTTGCGGCAGATGGTGCCGGAGGAGGCGACCGTGCTGCGCCGGGGCCGGACGGAGAAGATCTCCGCGCTGGAGCTGGTGCCCGGCGACGTGGTGCAGCTCGCCTCGGGCGATCGGGTGCCGGCGGATCTGCGGCTGTTGACGGTGAAGAACCTCGGCATCGAGGAGGCCGCGCTCACCGGCGAGAGCGTCCCCTCCTCCAAGAGCGCGGCCGAGGTCGAGTCCGACGCGGAGATCGGCGACCGGACCTGCATGGCGTACAGCGGCACCGTGGTCACCCGCGGCAGCGGGCGAGGCGTGGTGGTGGCGACCGGTGAGCGGACGGAGCTCGGGCGGATCTCCGGGCTGCTCGACGACACCGTGGCGCTGCAGACCCCGTTGACGAAGCAGCTCGCGGTGCTGGGGCGGTACATCACCTTCGCCATCGTCGCGGTCTCGGTGGTGCTGCTGCCCATCGGCGTGTGGCGCGGCTACTCGTGGGTGGACGCGATGCTGGTGGCGATCACCCTCGCGGTGGCGGCCATCCCCGAGGGCCTGCCGGCGATCGTCACCATCGCGCTCTCCATCGGCGTGCGGCGGATGGCGGAGCGGCGCGCGATCATCCGCCAGCTCCCGGCGGTGGAGACGCTGGGGAGCACCACCGTCATCTGCACCGACAAGACCGGCACCCTCACCCGCAACGAGATGACCGTGCAGGCGATGTGGACGCCGGACGGGCACTTCGCGCTCAGCGGCGTGGGCTACCAGGGCGAGGGTGCGCTGATGCGCCGCAACGGTGAGGGCGAGCACGAGGTCCACGAGCCGGTGCCGGCGATCCAGCGGCTCGCCTTCGCGGCGGCGCTCTGCAACGACGCGCGGGTGCAGCCGGGGGCCACGGAGATCAGCGGCGATCCGACGGAGGCGGCGCTGGTGGTGGCCGCGCGCAAGCTGGGCGTGGACGCGGACTCGGTGCGCGAGGAGTGCCCGCGGCTGGACGTCATCCCCTTCGAGTCCGAGCACCGGTACATGGCCACCCTGCACGCGCTGAAGGAGGGCGAGCACCAGGTGCTGCTGAAGGGCGCGCCGGAGGTGGTGCTGG
>CAZCWA010000506.1:0-3936 GCA_964502265.1 uncultured Myxococcaceae bacterium
ACGTTCCGCTCCAGCGTGGCGCGGCTGATGATCTGCACGTCCGGCCGCAGCTTCCGGCAGTAGATGGTGAGGTAGATGTTGGTCGCGTCGTCGTTGGTGGTGATGAGCACCGTGGGCGCATCCTCGATGCCCGCGCGCTTGAGCACGTCGAGGTCCGCCGCCGAGCCGGGGACCACGTTCTCCATGTTCTTCGCCCGCTCCGGATCCTCCTCCACGATCCGGTAGGGGATCTCCCGCTCGCGCAGGGAGGCCGCCACCGCCAGGCCCACCCGGCCGCCGCCGAGGATCAGCACCGGCCGGTCGAACACGTTGTAGATGACGAAGAGGCTGTCGAACGACTCGAGCTGCGCGTCGGTGCCGGCGAGCACCAGCACCGTGCTGCCCTCGATGCGGGTGTCCGCGCGGGGGATGGAGAACTGCCCGCGCTGCCACAGGCCCACCACGTTGAGCCCGGTGACCTCGCGCAGGCGGGACTCGGCCAGGGTCTTGCCCACGAAGGGGGTGCCGGTGACCGGCGCCTCGGCGATCACCAGCTCGCCGAAGCGGCCGATGACGTTGGCGCGGACCTCGCCGGCCAGGGTGCGCCGCGCCAGCGATCGCCCGAGCATGTCCGGGAGCTGGATCACGTGGCTGGAGCCGGCCAGCTCGAGCACGTCCACCGACTCCGGCTTCCGCGCCAGCGTGGCGATGGGGACCTTCTCGGTGAGCTCGCGGACGGTGAAGGAGATGTTGCAGTTGAGGAAGTCGTCGCCGGTGGCCACCACCAGCGCCGCCTTGTCGGAGCGCAGCCGGCGATAGGTCTCGAGGTCGTCCTTCGGCCCCACCATCACGTTCACGCCGCGGTCGTGCAGCTCCAGCGCGCGGGAGACGTCGTCCTCGAGCACCACGTAGGAGCGCCCGTAGAACTCGAGCCTGGGGATGAGCGAGATCGTCACCGGGTCGTAGTGGGTGAGGATGACGTGGTCGCGCGTGTCCTCCGGCAGCTCCCGGGGCGCGCGGGCGAGGCGCTGGGCCTCGATCCACGGCGCGTAGAAGAACTGGATGAAGGTGAAGGGGAGGAGGACCAGCAGGTAGATCACCCCGGAGAGGATCACCACGATGGAGAAGAAGCGGCCGCCGGCGGACTGGAAGGTGATGTCGCCGTAGCCCAGCGTGCTCATGGTGACCATCGACCAGTAGAGGCCGTCGAGCCAGGTGTGGTCCTGGCCCTCCGCGCGCATCAGCACCTGGAAGATCGTCGCGTGGAGGGCCACCAGCACCAGCAGGCCCAGGAGCAGGCGGATGAGCGTGCGTGCGTTCCTGCGCGCCGAGGTATCGCGCAGGAAGTACGCGAGCTGCGCGGCGAGGGTCTTCATGGGCGGCGCAGCTTAGGGCACCACTTGACGCGCGTCGTCAATCGGAACCGGCGGGCGGCCGGGCGTGCGTCAGCGGCCGGCAGCCGGGCGTGACGAATCCATGACCGTTCGCGGGTTAGCAAGGCCAACAATGCGCAACAGCCTCGTCGCCGCCTGTGCCTACGTCATCTTCGCGCTGGTCCTCCTCTTCACGGTCCCGGTGATGGCGCTGCTGCGTCTGCTCACCTGGCCCTTCGACCGGCAGCGGCGCGTGGTGGGACGGACGCTGCGCTTCGCGGCGGAGCTGATCTCCCGCAGCTACCCGGGCTGGAAGATGCGGCTGCAGGACGTGCCGAAGCCGCCCCGAGGCGCGTTCGTGGCGGTGGCCAACCACGAGTCGATCCTCGACGTGTTCCTCGTCTCGCGCGCGCCGTGGGAGATGAAGTGGATGGCCAAGCAGTCGCTCTTCCGCGTCCCCTGGCTGGGCATGCTCTTCAAGCTCGCGGGGGACATCCCGGTGGACCGCGCGGATCGCCAGAGCGGCGGACGCGCCTTGCTCCGGGCCCGCGAGTACCTCCTCGGCGGCATGCCGGTGATGCTCTTCCCCGAGGGCACCCGCAGCCGCGATCCGGAGGGCCGCCTGCTGCCGTTCAAGCCCGGGGCCTTCAAGCTCGCGCTGGAGACGGGCGTGCCGATCCTTCCCATCGCCGTGTACGGCGCCGCGGGCGGGATGCCGGTGAACTCGCCCTGGGTCCGGCCCACCGTCGCCACCGCGCGCTTCCTCCCCATGGTCCCGGTGGAGGGCCTCACCGAAGAGGACCTGCCCGCGCTGGTGGAACGGATCCGCGCCCAGATCCAGGCCGCTCGCGATGAGCTGGCCGGCGTGGTGCGCAAGGGCGACGCGCAGAAGCAGGCCGCGGCCTAGCCCAGCGAACGCCGGATGGCGTCCAGCTCCTCCTGCGCCGAGCGCGGCCGGGGCCGACCGCCGCCTCCGCCTCGGCCTCCGCCTCCTCGCAGGGACAGCCAGAGCGCGAGGGCGAGCAGGAGCAGCGAGAAGACCGTCCACAGCGCAGCCCACACGATCGGCGGAACGAAGGTGTGCTCGGCGAGCAGGGCCGCATCGCTCTGCGCGCGCACGTGCGGGTTCCACAGATCGTCTCGCAGGTCGAACACCGCGTAGAGGGCGGTGAAGGCGGCGATGAAGAGGTTCATCACGTCCAGCGGCCCGTCCGGCAGCCAGCGTGCCGCGGCGAGCAGGGCGAGGATGGTCAGCGCGCAGAAGGCGGCGGTGAACAGGTCGCGCACGTAGAAGAGCGCCATCACCGCCAGCCACACCGAGGTGGCGATGGGCACCGCGCGGTGGAGGCGGAAGCGGAAGGTGCCGAGGATCATCAAGGCGCCCGCGAGCGTGCTGCCCACGTAGCCGGCCGAGTAGACGATGATCTTCGGGAGCACGCCCGGCGGCAGATAGGACAGGCACTGGCCGGATTGATCCGCAGCGATGTGGATCCGATCCACCCGGCCGCCCACGAACAGCGTGGCGATGGCGTGCCCGCTCTCGTGCATCATCACCACCAGCAGCTTGAGCGGCCACAGCACCGGGCTGTCCCAGAAGAGCACGCCCACCACCAGCGCGGCGATCAGTGTGAGGAGGCGGGCGAGGTCGAGCCGGGCGCCGCTCGCGGTGCGCATGGACGAACCCCCTCCAGGTGGGCGCAGGGCCGCGATTGTAGGGGCACGATCCTCACGCTACAACCGGCCCATGTCGCAGGAGCACGACGGCGAAGGTGAAGACCCGGGCGAGGGCGCGCCCCGGGAGGTGAGGCAAGAGGGCGACGACGGGTTGCCCCCCTTCCCCGTGTTCGCCTCCCACGAGCGCGTGTGCGGCAACTGCAAGCTCTGGGTGCGCCACTCGGTGGACCACCGCGGGTGGGTGGGCCACTGCCGGCTGGACGCGAACCGCGGCCACTTCCCGCCCTCGGCGCCGGTCTGCAACCACTTCGCGCCGCGCGGGCAGCCCACGCCGCCCAGGCCCGCGGAGACGACGCGCCACCGCGCGAAGACGATCGTTCGCGGCGTGGGGCCCACCGTGGTGCGCCGCGGCGAGGTGGCCCACACCTTCCAGGCCCCGCCCGCCCACACGCCACACCGCCATGACCCGAACGAGGTCATCGACCTCGGAGGACTGCTGGAGATGACCCGCGAAGACCTGATGGACCTTTTCCGCGAGGCCGCCGGTGACGTGCACACCCCGCCGCTCGCCCAGAAGTGGGAGGGCGGCACCGTGCGCCTCATCCCCGGCAACCCGGAGCTGCAGCCGAAGGACATCCCCATCGACTCGCTGCTCAACAAGGTGGTGATGATCCGCGACCGGCTGCGCACGCTGGAGCAGAAGATCAACGCCAACCCGAAGCTCACCCCGGGCGAGAAGGTCGAGCTGCAGCACTACATCACCCGCTCGTACGGCTCGCTGACCACCTTCAACGTGCTCTTCAAGGACAAGGGCGACTACTTCGTCGGCGAGAAGGGCGACTAGGTCCCTTCCGCTTCGGCCGCCATCACCGTGAAGACACGCGCGCGCGCCCGGTGCAGCGCTGCACGA
>CAZCWA010000507.1:0-3933 GCA_964502265.1 uncultured Myxococcaceae bacterium
GGGGCCGGACGGTGGCGGTGCTCGCCCGCGAGCTGGGCGCCGAGGCGGTGGAGGCGCTGCAGGCGGCGCAGGCGCACCAGGAGCGGCACGACCAGCTCCTGCTCGAGCTCGGCCGGCAGGTGGCGCACGCGACCAGCGAGGAGGAGCTGGTCGCGGTGGTGGCGCGCGCGGTGAAGGACCTCTTTCCCGGGCGGATGTTCTGCATCCGCATCACCGACGGGCGGACCCTCGGGCTGACCTCGCTCTACGCCGAGGGAAGGCTGCGGGACATGGACCGCGAGGTGCTGGTGCTCAAGAAGAGCGCGCTGCGCAAGGTCCCCCTCAACCTCGAGGGCCTGCCGTCCGAGCGCGTCCGCCTGGTGGAGGGCGAGGTCCCCTTGCTCTTCGAGCACGCGGTGCGCGGCATCTGTGCCCCGCTGGTGGCCTCCGGCCAGCTCTTCGGCGCGATCAACGTGGAGTACCCCGCCGAGCTCGGCGCGGTGGGCGCGTCCGACGAGCGGCTGCTTCACCAGCTCGTGAACCAGGTGGCGGTGGCCATCCGGAACGCGAAGCTGATCGACGAGCTGACCTTCGTGCGGAAGTACCTCGAGGAGCTGCTCGAGCACGCCAACGCGCTGATCGTGGTGGTGGATCCGGGCGGGCGGGTGGTGGTCTTCAACCGTCAGCTCGCGCGGCTCACCGGCTTGCGCAGGGAGGACGTGCTCGGGCAGGACTTCCTCCAGTTCGTGGCCGAGGGCGAGCGCCTGCGCCTGATGCGGGTGATGGGCGCGGCGCTCAAGGGCGAGTCGGTGAGCAACTTCGAGACCCGGCTGCTCGGTGCGCAGGGCAAGGAGGTCCGCGTCTCCTTCGCCACCTCGTCGGTGATGACCGCGGACGGTGCGGTGGAGGGCGTCATCGCCATCGGCCAGGATCTCACGGTGGTGCGCGAGCTCGAGCGGCGGGTCATCCACGCGGAGAAGCTGGCCAGCCTGGGGCAGCTCGCGGCGAGCGTGGTCCACGAGATCAACAACCCCATGACCGCGGTGGCCACCTACGCGCACGCGCTCCTGGCGCGGCAACTGGGGGACCCGGCGGCGGACGCGGCGGACCAGGAGAAGCTCCGGAAGATCCTCCACGCCTCCGAGCGCATCCTCAACTTCACCCGGGACCTGGTGAGCTACGCGCGGCCGGCGCAGGACAAGCCGGAGGTGGTGGACCTGAACGCGGTGCTGCAGACCGCGGTGGGCTTCTGCGACCACGTGCTGGCGCAGCACGGGGTGACGGTGGAGAAGCACTTCGCCGAGCTGCCCCGGGTGCGCGCGGTGAAGGGGAACCTGGTGCAGGTGTTCGTGAACCTCATCACCAACGCCTGCCACGCCATGAGCGGCGGCGGGAAGGTCACCCTGCACACCGCGGTGGACGCCGGCGAGCTGGTGGTCCGGGTGGGCGACTCGGGCAGCGGCATCTCCGCCGAGCACCTTCCCCGCGTGTTCGAGCCCTTCTTCACCACCAAGCCGGACGGCCGCGGCACCGGGCTGGGGCTGTCCATCGTCCAGGGCATCGTGGAGAACCACGGCGGGGACATCCGGGTGGAGAGCGAGCCCGGGAAGGGCACCGTCTTCACCATCCGTCTGCCGCCCGTCCGCTGAGCGGGCGGCCCGGCGGATTCCGGACGACGATCGGGCGAACGCCGGAAGCACGGCGCCGGCAAAATGGGTATGTAGGTTCGCGTCACCGCGCAGATTTCCATGTCCGAGCCCAACACCGCCCCCTCGAAGCGCTCCGGTTCCTTCTTCAAGAACCTCCGCAAGCGGTACCTCCACGCCTACGTGCGGGTGCTGCGAAGCCCCGGCGCGCCCAGCGAGGTGGCGGGGGGAATGGCCCTGGGCCTGTTCATCGCGATGTTGCCGATCATGGGCGCGCAGATGCCCATCGCGGTGGTGTGCGCGGAGATCCTCCGGCGGCTCACCGGGCTCAAGCTCTCGCGCATCGCCGCCGCGGCCGGGGTCTGGCTGACCAACCCGGTCACCGCGGTGCCCATCTACTGGGGGGTGTTCAAGATCGGCCAGCCCTTCGCGCGGCTGCTGCTGCCGGACCGGCACCTCTCGCCGGAGGGCACGGACCTCAGCGCCGCCGTCTCCGAGGCCGCCGTCGCCACCGACCCCAGCCTGATGCCGGACAGCGGCGTGCTGGCGGCGATCGGGCGCAAGGTGCTCGGGAACCTGGCCTCCTCCAGCCACGTGACCGAGCTGGTGGTGGGCCTCGTCATCGGCGGGGTGATCACCGGCATCCCCATCGCCATCGTCGGCTACAGGGTCACCCACGCGATCGTGGTGAAGTACCAGGCGCGCCGGGCGCTGCGCCGCGCGCGGCTGGAGAACGTCCGGCCCCAGGGCCGCGCCACCGTCTGACCCCTTCCATCGAGCGCCCTCCTCGAGGAGCCATTCGTTGGAGCCGAGACAGCGCCCGCGCGCGATCCGGCCCGCCTCCGGACACCTCCGCTAAACCGGAGGGGTGGCGCGCCCCCGTCCCCCACGAATCCGCTCCTTCGCGTCGCGCAGGTCCGCCGTGCGCAGGACGGGGCGGCGGACCCAGCGGCGGCGGAGGCTGCGCGCCCGCGGTGGACGGCGCGTAGCGGGCGGAGGGGGGCACCGCGCGAACGCGGCGGTGGGCGGCGCGAGGACGGCGCTGGGCCAGTTCCGCAGCGCGACCGCGCTCGCCCTGGCGGTGACCGCGCTGCTGCTGCTGGTCATCTCCCCCGAGGACGCCGCCGCACAGGGAGCGGACGGCGGCGCGGACGACGGGGTGGAGGACCTGCTCCGCGATGCGGGGGACGAGGCGGTGCAGACCGGCGGGGCGCTGTGGTCCGCCTTCCTGGGGAACCTGCCGAGGTACCTGCTGGTGGCGGGCCTGCTGCTCGGCGCGTGGGTGCTCTCCCGGGTCATCCGGGCGCTCGTCCACCGCGTGCTCAGGAACTGGGAGCGCTCCAACGGGGTGTCGGCGCTGCTGACCATCGCGGTGTGGCTGCTGGCGGTGGGCGTCTCGGTGAGTGTGCTGGCGCACGACGCGCGCGGGCTGCTCGGCTCTCTGGGCCTGGTGGGGCTCGCGCTCTCCTGGGCGCTGCAGAGCCCCATCGAGAGCTTCACCGGCTGGCTGCTCAACTCGCTGCGCGGCTACTACCGGGTGGGGGACCGGGTGGAGGTGGGCGAGGTCTTCGGCGACGTGCACCGGATTGACCTCCTCACCACCACCGTGTGGGAGATCGGCTCGCCGTACCGGGACGGGTATGTCCGCGCGGAGCAGCCCACCGGACGGCTCATCACCTTCCCCAACAGCGAGGTGCTCAACGGCACCCTGGTCAACCTCACCCGCGACTTCCCCTGGCTGTGGGACGAGGCCACCCTCCCGGTCGCCAACGAGAGCGACCTGCGCTTCGCCGCCGAGCGCGTTCGGGCGGTGGCGGACGGCTGGCTGGGCGCCCAGATGGAGGAGGGCGCGGGGCGCTACGAGATCGCGCTGCGGCGGGCGGGCATCGACCTTTCGGTGGCGCGGCGGCCGGAGGTCTTCGTCTCCCTCGCGGAGGCCTGGACCGACCTGACGGTGCGCTACCTCGTCCCCGCGCGGCAGCGGCGGATGTGGAAGTCGGAGCTGCTCCTGCGCCTGCACGAAGAGCTGGCCCGGCCGGAGAACGAAGGCCGCATCATCCCCGTCCTCCCGAGGCAGCAGCTCCAGCTCATCGGCCCGGATGGGCTGCCGCGCGAGGTGACGGGGCGCTAGCCCTTCCGCTCCTCGTCGAGCTCCTGCTGGAACTCCGCCTGGGTGATGAGCCCCTTGCGGGCCATGATCCGCATCAGCGCCCAGAACTTGCGCTCGAGGCCCTCCACCGCGTCCCCGTCGTCGCGGAGGCCGAAGAGGAAGTCGAGGTCCCTCGCCGCCTCCTCGGTGGGAGAGCCC
>CAZCWA010000508.1:0-3893 GCA_964502265.1 uncultured Myxococcaceae bacterium
CCTCGTCGATCTCTCGACGGGGCAGACGCTGGCGGATGTGGACCGCGACATCCTCATCGCCTCGCGCAGGTTCTCGCAGGACGTGGCGGAGGCGATCCCCCGGCTGCTGCGTGGCGAGCGCGAGGCCCGCGGCACCCTGCGCGTACGCACCCAGGTCCCCGTACGCGACGCGGAGGTGAGCATCGATGGCCAGGTGGTCGGACACGCGCCTTTGGAGGTGGAGCTCAAGCCGGGCAAGTACGAGCTTCGCGTGACTCGGAAGCACCACCTCCCGGTCCGCCGGTTCGTCGACGTGTTCGCGGACAAGGTCAGCGACGAAGAGGTGCGGCTGCTGCGCGAGCCGGGCGCGCCGCCGGACGAGGAAGAGCTCCCCGCGCTGGTGGTGGAGAATCCCTCCGACGATTCCTCACGCGCCTTCACCCTCCGCGCGCCGGCGTGGACAGCGGCGGGCGTCGCGCTGGCGCTCGGAGGGGTGGGCGGCTACTTCGGCCTCCGCGCTTCAGAGATGCAGGGCCGGCTGGAGGATGGCTTCGACGCGCAGCGCCGCGTCTACACCGGTACGCGCCGCGACGTGCTCGAGGGACACGCGAACGCACGTCGAGCGAACGGGTTCTTCGCCGGCGCGGCGGTGGCGGCAACGGCCGCGGTGGTGCTCACGGTCCTTGACGTGGGCGCGCCATCCACGAAGGGAACGATCGAGGCCGCACCCACCGCGGGACCTGGCGGCGCGGGCGTGATCCTCGGAGGGCGGTTCTGATGCGGCGGCCGTTTGCGTTCCCAGGTGTGCTCTGCCTGCTGGCTGCGCTCACCCTCACCCTCTCGGCCTGCAGGTTCGAGATCGATCCGAACGACGGGCGCTTCTCGTGCTCCGACGTGACCGATTGCGGCGAAGGCTTCGAGTGCATCGCGCAGGTGGATCGCGCGCTCGGCCTGTGCTTCCGCGCCGGCGAGTGCCGCGCGCACGAGGAGAGCTGCGACGGCCGCGACGACGACTGCAATGGTGCCGTCGACGACGTGGTGTGGGCGGGCGCTGCGTGCGACAGCCGCGAGCTGGGTCTCTGCCGCGAGGGAACGCGGGCGTGCGTGGAAGGCGCGGACGTGTGCGTGCCGCTCAGAGAGCCGGTGGTCGAAGCGTGCGATGGCCTCGACAACGACTGTGACGGGCGTGTGGACGAGGACTTCGACCTCGGCAGCGATCCACGGAACTGCGGCGCCTGCGGCGTGGCGTGCGAGACGGGCGCGGTGTGTGAGGCGGGTCTGTGCCGTGAAGACGATTGCGCGGACGGGCTCGACAACGACGGCGACGGATTCGTCGACTGCGACGACGCCTCGTGCCTCGGGCGCGCGTGTGGAGAGCCTGGTGATGGTCGCGTGTGCCAGCTCGTTCCTGAAGAGATGGGCGAGCCGGTCCCCTCCTGTGTGCTGCCCATGATGTAGGGGACTGCGCGACACGGCGCTGCCGGAGCGTGGGCGTTATGGTCGCTCCCTCGGAAGGAGCGTCGGATGCGGTCAGCCACAGCGATGTTCGTGTGGGCGCTCCTGGTGGTGCCGCTCTTCGCGGTCGCAGAGGAGCCGGCGCCTGCGTCACCTCCAGCCCCTCCTGCGCTCCCGGAGCTGGTCAAGCGCACCATGCCTTCGGTGGTGACGCTGCGGACGTACGACGCGCGCGGGAAGAACCTCGGGCTGGGCAGCGGGTTTCTCGTCGCCGGCGGCCGGGTGGTGACGAACGCGCACGTGGTCCAGGGCGCGGCGCGGGTGGAGGTCTACGATCACCAGGACACGCTGCTCGGGACGACGGACCACGCGGAGAGCCTGAGCGCGCGTGTGGACCTCGCAGTGCTGCCGGCCATGCCCTCGCCGCCGGGCGCGCTGGAGCTCGCGTCCGAGGAGCCCGCGGTGGGCGAGGCCATCGTCGTCTTCGGCGCGCCGCAGGGGCTCTCCAACACCGTCTCCACCGGCATCGTCAGCGCGTGGCGCGAGCACGAGGGCAGGCGGCTGGTGCAGATCAGCGCGCCCATCTCGCAGGGCTCGAGCGGAGGGCCGGTGGTGGACCCGCACGGGCGGGTGCTCGCGGTGAGCGTGGCCGTGCTCAGGGACGCGCAGAACCTCAACTTCGCGGTGCCCGTGCGGGACCTGCGCGCGCTGCTCGGATCGCCGCCGGGACGCATCCCCTTCCCCCGGGCAGGGCCCGTCGCCGCCGCGGTCGAGGAGGAAGAAGCGGCCGAATCCGCCGGCGCGGTCTCCGGCTTCCTCCGCCGCCGCACGCTGCTGGTTCCCGGTGAGCCGGTGGAGGGCGAGCTCGACGAGGACGACGTGCTCCTCGATGAGGGCAAGCGCGCGGACGTCTATTACTTCGAGGCGCGGCGAGGCGAGGTCTACACGCTCGTGGCCGCCAGCGACGCGTTCGACGTGACGATTGGCGCGGCGGGCGTAGGCCCCGACGGAAAGGCGACCACGCTCGGCTTCGACGACGACAGCGGCGGCGGGACGAACGCGCGGCTGGTGCTGACGGCCGAGCGCACGGGACCAGTCGGTGTCTTCGTCTCCAGCGCGGTGCCGGGTGGGCTCGGCCGCTACCGGGTGGGCCTGCTCACCGGCGAGTTCCCGCGGCGCGGCCGGACGGAGTCGGCAGGTTCAGCGGGTTCGGCAGGCCCTTCGACCACGCGCCCAGCCGAGGCGAGCGATCGCTGGGTGACCCTGGACCGTTCCTTCGACCGCACCGTGCGCTGGGACACCCAGTCGCTGATGCGCACGCGCGAAGGACGGCTGCGCGTGTGGAAGATGATCGACTTCGCCGAACCACAGGAGCTGGACGGGCTGCGGTTCGAGTCGGTGAAGCTGCAGCTCGAGGTGGACTGCCGCGGTCGCCGGAACCGGATGCTGACGGTGGTTCAGTATTCGCGCGGCACCTCCGTGGGATCGCACAGCGAGCCGAAGCCCTCGTGGGACGACTGGGTCCCGGAGAGCCTGGGCGAGGAGCTGGGGCTGGCCGTCTGCGCACGCCTGCCGCTCTGACAGCTCAGAAGAAGAGTCCGGGCACCGCGAGCTGGACCACGGCGCCCGAGCCGAGGCCGATCGTCGCCCCCGCTGCCACGTCGAGCGGGTAGTGCGCGCCGAGGTACACGCGCGAGAAGCCGATGCCGGTGGCGAGCGCCGTCATCAATAGCGCGAGCGGCTCGCCCTGCCCCACCACCGACACGGCGACTGCCACCGCCGCCGCGGTGTGCCCGGAGGGGAAGGAGAACGCGTCCGGGTTCATCACCAGCGCGCGGAAGCCGGCGATGCCCGCGTCAGGCCGCCGACGACGAAGCACGCGCTTGAGCAGTTGGGCCAGGCCTGCCGCGAGTCCTGCGCCCGCACCGAGCAGCACCGCCAGCCGCGTGGTGTGCTCGGTCCCCACGGCGGCGAGCACCAGCCCGAGGATGAGCCAGCTCGTCCCGTCTCCGAAGTGGGTGAGCCCCTTCATCAGCCGCGTGCACCAGGGCCGGTGGAGCCTTCGCATCGCGAGCAGCAGCGCCTGGTCCCATCCGAGCACCGCACGAAGCGCCAGCGGCGGGAGGCTGAAGTCGATCTTCATGGGCGCGCACCGGACCACACGCCCGAGGCGGCCTCATGACTGCGGTGTGAATTCGACGTGACGCGGTTCTGCCCGGTGACGTGAGGCTAGGCCCGCCCCAGCAGCGCCTGCTCGAACACGCCTGCAATCCGCTCCGACGTCTTCCCATCCCACAGCTCCGGGATGCGGCCGTTCTTGCCCTTCCCATCCAGCGCGCGGGTGGCTTCCTCGCGGATGCGCAGGGGGTCTGTGCCGACGAGGATGTTCGTGCCCTCGGTCACCGTCACCGGGCGCTCGGTGTTCTCGCGCAGGGTGAGGCACGGCACGCCCAGCGCGG
>CAZCWA010000509.1:0-3891 GCA_964502265.1 uncultured Myxococcaceae bacterium
GCGAAGCCACGGCCGGCCTCGCCCGCGCGCGCCGCCTCCACCGCCGCGTTCAGCGCGAGGAGGTTCGTCTGGAAGGCGATGTCGTTGATGTCCCGGATGATGGCGCCGGTGCCCTCGGCAGAGGTGCGGATCCGGCCCATCGCATCGGCCATCTGCTGCATGGCCTGCTCGCCACCGGCGCATGCCTCCCCTGCCCCCCGCGCGAGCCCGTCCGCGGTGTGCGCGCTGGCCGCGCCCTGCTGCCCCATCACCGACAGCTCCTCGAGGCTCGACGACGTCTGCTGGAGCGCGCCGGCCTGCTGCGAAGCGCCGGACGCAACGCCCTGGGCGCCCGCCGAAATCTGCGCTGCCGCCGACGTGACCTGGTCCACCGTCTGGAACACCTGGGCCATCGTCTGCGAGAGGCTCTCGGCGGCGCTGTTGAAGGAGCGCTCGATCTCGCCGAACGCGCCCTGGTGCCCGCTGCTCATCCGCGCGGTGAGGTCACGCCCCGCGAGGCGCTCGAGGCACGCCGAGGCCTCGGCGATGGGCGCTGCGACCGTCTCCAACAGTCGGTTCGTGCCACCCACCAGCTCGGACCAGGCCCCCTCGTAGCCGCGCACGTCGCCCCGCAGCCGCAGGTCACCCGCCTGCGCACCGTCGATGAGCTTCTGGGTCTCCGCCACCGCGCGCCGGAGCGTGCCGAGGAGCCGATCCATCGCGTTGCCGAGCAGGTCGCGCTCGCCGCGCACCGCGACCTGCACGCCGAGGTCGCCGTCCGCGAGCCGGTCCGCCGCCTCGGCCGTCTTCCGCAGGGAGGCCACCATCTCGCCCACCGCGTGCAGCAGTTGCCCCGTCTCGTCGCGGCTGGAGACGCGGACCTCGGCGTCGAGATCTCCCCGGGCCACCCGCTGCGCCACGTTGATCGCCTCCCGCAGCGGGCGGGCGATGGCCTGGGCGAGGAGCAGCGAGATGACGATCGCCACCACCAGCGCCAGGCCGGCGATGAGCAGCGTCTGGTCGCGCAACTGAGTTGCGCTCGCCTCGAACGCGCTGACCGGGAGGGCGCTGACGTAGGTCCAGGGCGTCCGTTGCAGAGGCTCGGCCACGGCGAAGCGGACCCCTCCCCGGTCCCAGTGGAGCGTTCGCCGCGCGCTGGTGCCGATCGCCGCACGCAGGTCCTCGAACCCGAGCGGCTTTGGGGTGGCGCCGTTCCCCCACCGCTTCCCCCGCTCCATCTCCGCCACCAGCCCGCCCTCCAGCGGCACGAGCGGCCGGAGCTGCCAAGACGGGTCGATGCTCGACGCGACCACGAGGCCATCCTGATCGAGCAGCACGCCCTCCGCGTGCCTGCCCACGCGCTCCACCGTCGCCGCCACCACCCGCTGCACCGCCGAGAGAGACGCGCGCGAGCGGAGGACGCCCACCGGCCTGCCGGACGTATCGAGCACCGGCACCGAGTGGAAGATCGCCGGTGCGTTCGAGAGGATGGAGATCGCCACGCCGGTAATGAACTCGTTCCCGCGGATGGCCTCCTGGAAGTAGTCGCGCTGCGCCACCCTCGACCCCACCTCGCTCGCCGGGAGCGCGGCGAGGAAGACCGCGTCCCCATCGAGCAGGGCGATCGACTCCAGCTCCTCGTGCTGACGGGCAATGGCGGCGAAGGTCTCGGTGAGGGCCGCGCGCGCCCTGGCGGCCTCTGCACCCTCCGAGCGGAGCAGGTCCGCCACCACCGGCATCCGCGCGAGCGCCCGCAGGTCGCGCAGCCGCTGCACGTTCCAGGTGTCGATCGCCGCGGCCACGGCAGAGGAGTCCGCGGTCATCGTCGCCTGCGCCTGCTGACGCAGCCCCCCCGAGGCGGTCGAATACGACGACCACGCGAGCACGACCGCGAGGACGCCGCAGAGCCCGGCCGAGAGCACCGTGATGCGGAAGGCGACCGGCAGGTCGCGGAGGCGGCGCCGGGCAGCGGCGGGCTGACGAACGGGAGAGGTCATCGGAATCGCTTTCGGCGCTTCAGAAGGTGAACTGGGTCTGCGCGAGGAGGAGGTCGTCGTTCGATGTTCCGAGGTCGTGGCGGTAGTTGAGCTGCACCTTCGCGTTGAGCGGTGCGTACGTGTAGTTGGCGCCCACGGTGCCCCACGAGGTGCGCGCGTCCGCGGCGCGGTCCTCGCGGAACTGCTCGAAGCGCGCGAGCAACTCGAAGCCCGGGAGCGGGCGGACGATGGCCGCGGCGTAGAAGGCCTCCGCGTTCCGGACGCGCACGCCCGGCTCACGCTCGGAGAAGAAGCCGCGCGCGTACTCGCCGAACACCGTCACCGGCCCGAGCGACACCGACGCGTCCGTTCCCACCCGCGCCGAACGCTCCACGGACGAGCCGGACACGCCGAAGCGCAGCCGCTCGCCCTGCAGCACGCCCACGCGTGCGAACACGTCCTTCTTCGCGGTGGTCTCGACCGCGTTGGCGCCCGCGCCGTTCACCACCGCGATCCCGTCTTCGATCGCCCATCCTTCGGCGAGCTTCACCCGGCCGAAGAGGCCCACGCCGATGTCGCGCAGGTTGTTTCCGATCGCCAATCGCTCCACCAGCGAGCGCTCGATGAAGGGGATCTTCGTCGCCGAGGTGGGGCCCTCCCAGCCGAAGGGCACCTTGAACTGACCGAAGCGGAGCTCCTGCCCCGCGTGCCGCAACGAGAGGTAAGCGTCCCGCAGCGGCTTCTGCGGCTTCGCCAGCTCGGCGGAGACCGCGTAGCCGAACATCGGCGTGCCGAGATCCCCGGCCAGGCTCAGCCGGACGCGGCGAAGGAAGAACTCGCCTGCGGGCCCGCCCTCGGCAGGTCCCCAGGTGAAGCCCGGCTGGAGGAAGCCGCTGAACTTCGGCGCTGCAAGGGTCCGCTTCGAGGTCGTCTGCGGAGTGGGAGCAGGAGGCTCGGCTGCCGGCGCCGCACCCTCACTGGGCGCAGCGTCGACGGCCGAGGCAGAGAACGCTCCCAGGGTGAGGACGACGCAGAGCAGCCGGAAGGCACAGGACATGTGCCGCGCGGCTGCAATCGTTGCGCCACCGGCTGATCGCGTACCCGCCAGACGGGCAGACCCTCGTTGCGGGCGGCCCGTCGAGGCCCCGGCCGGGGTCGAAGGTGACCCGAGGCCTGCTTTCGACCTGCTCCGTCCGGCTACGTCTTGCGGACCTTGCCGCCGGCGCCACCCACGCGGTCGCGGTCCACCTTCACCTTGCGGCCGCGGATCGTCGCGTTGCGCAGCGCCGCCACCACGTCCGTCACGCGCGCGGGCGGGACCTCGACGAAGGAGTAGTGATCGGCGATCTGGATGGCGCCGATCTCGGCCGAGTCCAGGCCCGCCTCGTTGGCGATCGCGCCCACCAGGTCCGCGGGACGCAGGCCGGCGCTGCGGCCGAGCCCCACGAAGATCCGCTCGCCCTGACCGCCGCCGCTGCTCCGGCCGGAGAAGCGGGCATGGGCCTCGATCCGCGCGCCGGTGCCGGAGATCTCGTTGCTCGACTCTGAGCGATCGCGGGTGCCGCGGACCGGGCGTTCGCCGCCGCGCTCCGGACGCCCACCGCGATCGGGGCGCTCGAACCGCTCCTCCCGCTCGAAGCGCCCCGGACGACGCTCCGGCCGGTCACCGCCGGAGAAGCGCTCGCCGCGCGCAGGACGCGACTCGAGGGTGGGGATCTCCTGCTCGTCCTCGCGGCCCGGGTTGAGCGCCTCGTGAAGCGACGCCACCGCCGCGAGCGCGACCTCGAAGAGCTCGTGGTTCTGCGCCAGCCCCTCGACGAGGTTCCGGAAGCCCTCGAGCTTCTCCTCCCCGATGGCCTCCTCCACCGTCGCGCGGGTCAGCTCCAGCCGCTTCGCCCGCAGGTCCACCACCGTGGGCACCTGCGCCAGCTCCACG
>CAZCWA010000510.1:0-3860 GCA_964502265.1 uncultured Myxococcaceae bacterium
GGGGCCCCGTTCGCGGCGCCCCACCCGCCGCTGCCGGACCGGCGCGCGCCGGTGGTGCCGGGGGACACGGCTGCGGACGCGCCGCACACCTGCCCGGGCTGTGGCGCAGGGCTCACCGCGGTCCGCTCGGATGCGCGCGGGCTCACGCTCCACCTCTGCGGCGCGTGCGGCGGGACGTGGGCGGACGGCGACGCGATGGCGCGCATCCACCCCGACGCGCGGCCCGAGCCCTTCGACGGGCACACCGACCGGCGCTGCGCGCTGTGCCGGCTGACGCTCTCCTGCGCGCTGTGGGCCTCGATCCCGGTGGAGACGTGCACCGGGTGCGGCGGCGTCTACCTCGATCACGACGAGCTGGAGGCGCTCGCCCCGGCGCTGGATCTCCCCATGCGCCCCACCCCTCCGAAGAGGCCGCCCGGCGAAGCGCGCGCCGCTCCCGGGGCGGGCTTCATCTGCGCGGGCTGCGAGGGCCGGTTCCCCTACGCCGAGGGCAACGCCACCGCGAAGGGGCTGGTGTGCCGCGGTTGCGTGCCGGTGGCGGGGACCACGGTCCGCGAGCGGCAGGAGGCGAACTTCGGCGCGCCCTCGAGCTGGTACGACCCCGGCTTCTCCGGCACCGGTCACCCGCTGACGCTGTTCGTGGACCTGAGCATCGACACCTGGCGGACGCTGCGCAGCGGGCGCGATGCGGACCGCGCGGACCGCGAGCGCAAGAAGCGGGTCAGCTCCGGCCGGTGACCTCTCCGCGCGCGGCGAGCTCGATGAAGCCGCGGATCCAGATGAGGTTGATCGCGTGGCAGTCCGCCATCGCGGTGAAGGTGGTGGTCTCCAGCGCCGCCGCATAGGGCACGCCGCGGCGCCAGTAGAAGTCGGTCACGCTGCCGTCGTGGTACTCGATGAGGCCCATCCCGTTGGTGCGGTTGACCTCGTCCACCATCTTGTCGGTCACCACGCGCCCGTACTGGGACGAGCCCTCCACCAGCGGCGCGTACGCCTGCTGATCCCCGAACACGTACGCGTAGGTCAGCGCCTCCTTCAGGTAGCGGTCCTGATGGATGTCCAGCGCCGCGTCCGGCGTGGGCTGCGCGGCCAGCTCCGAGCGGATGGCGCGCGTCTCCTTCGGCCCGCCGTCGTAGAGCACCCAGCGCAGGTACGGCTCGCCGCCCGGGCGCAGCTCGCCCTTCCATTCTCCCGGCGCGACCTCGTAGCGGAGGAAGTCGTTGTTGGGCTTCTCGCCGCTGCGGTTGTAGCGGGTGCCGTCCTCGAAGCCGGAGGGGTTGATGCACGGGTACACGAGCAGCCCCACGTCGTGGCGGCGCGCGTGCTCGACGACCTCTTCGAAGTGCTCGAGCAGCGTGAGCGGGCCCGCGGGCTCCTCGCCATGGAAGCCGGCGGTGATGACGAGCAGCCGCTTGCCCGGCACCCGGGCGCGCAGGAGCGGATAGTCGCGGCCACCCTCGTGGACGAGGCCGTATTCGGTGATCTCGGCGAGGCGGGCGTACTGGCGGAAGCGGTCGGCGTACTCGGTGAATTGCACGCGCCCACCTTAACGGCGGCCGGGTAGGCGACCAATGAAAGGCCATGCGCGAGCGTCCGGCGCCGTCTAGTTTGCCTCCCCATGAATCAGAAGTGGCAGGACCTGGGCTGGCTCGCGCTGCGCGTCACCTTCGGGCTGGGGATGGCGGTGTTCCACGGCTTCCCGAAGCTCTTCGGCGGCAAGATGGACGGCTTCATCGCCACCGTCCGGGACGTGGTGGGCCTGCCCTTCCCCACCTTCTTCGGCTGGATGGCCGGCCTCACCGAGTTCGTGGGCGGCATCCTCCTCGCCATCGGCCTCGCCACCCGCCCCGCGGCGTTCATGCTCGCCGGGACCATGGCCGTGGCCCTCTACCGCCACCGCGCGGATCCCTTCGCGCGGATGGAGCTGGCCGGGCTGTACCTGGTGGTGATGCTCGTGTTCGTCGTGGTGGGCGGCGGCCGATACGCGCTGGAGCGGAGGCTCGGGCCCCGGCGCGCGCGGCACACGCTCGTCTAGGTCTTCTACACGTCGAACTCGGCCCACACCGGCGCGTGGTCCGAGGGCTGCTTCCCCTTCCGCATCTCGCGATCGATCTCCGCCGCGACCAGCTTCTCCGCCAGGGGCGCGGTCGCGAGCAGGTGGTCGATGCGCAGGCCGCGGTTCTTCGGGAACCCGAGCATGCGGTAGTCCCACCACGAGAACTTCTGCTCGTCCGGGTGCATGCGGCGCCAGGTGTCCACCAGGCCGAAGGCGCAGAGCGTGTTCAGGGCCTCGCGCTCGGGCTGGCTGAAGAGCGTCTGGCCTTCCCACGCCACCGGGTCGTGCACGTCGATGGCCTCGGGCGCCACGTTCCAGTCGCCGCAGAGCACCAGCTTCTCGTCCGGCGTGTGCCGCGCGTCGAGGTAGCGCCGCAGCCGCGCGTACCACTCGAGCTTGTAGTGGTACGCCTCCGAGTCCACCGCCTGCCCGTTCGGCGCGTACACGCTGAGCACCCGCACGCCGCCCACCGTCCCCGCGATGAGCCGCGCGTGCGTGTCGTCCACGCCGTCCGAGAGGCCCTTCACCACGTCCGAGATCTCCAGCGGCGCGCGGGCGAGGATCGCCACCCCGTTGTAGGTGCGCTGCGCGTTGATCGCGAAGCTGTAGCCGGCGGCGCGGATCTCCTCGGCGGGGAAGTCGCCCTCCTCGCACTTGAGCTCCTGCAGACAGACCACGTCCGGCTTCGCCTGCGCGAGCCAGCCGAGCAGACGCTCCTGCCTCGCCCTCACCGAGTTCACGTTCCACGCGGCGATCTTCATGCCCATGCCGCGGCTTCTAGCGCGGAACCGCGGCCTGCTGGCCACACTTACGCATGGCACGCGCATCGCAATGACCGTCCTCGCCCTCTCACAAAGGACACGGTCATGAGAACGAAGCTCCTCTCCGCACTGGTCGCCGCGATGTCCTTCACCGCGGTCGGCTGCAACGACAACCCTTCACCCTCGCCCACTCCCGTCACGTCTCTTCGCTCGATGCCGCAGGTCGACGGGCCGCGGGTGGTGCAGAAGCCTGTGGCTCAGCAAGAGGTCCCGCCCGTCGAGCCTGTCCCGGACGTCGAGCCGCTCGGCCTCGAGCACGAGGACCCGCGCGAGGTCGATCACCTCTCCCGCGCCTCGCTCCTGCGCGATCAGGGGGATCTGCCCGGGGCGCTCGCCGAGGCCCGCCGCGCGGTCTTCCACGCACCCGAGGACCTCGAGGCGATCGAGCGGGTGGAGCTGCTCGCGCGCCTCTCCGGGGATCGCCCGCTGCGGATCCGAGCGCTCGATCGGATCGCGGCGCTGCGCCCGGACGACGCCACGCCGCTGCTGCAGAAGTCGCGGGTGCTGCTCACGCTGAAGGAGTACGGCGAGGCGATCCGCGTGGGCCATGAGGCGGCGCTGCGCGATGCGCAGAACCCGGAGGTCTACCAGGCCATCGGCCGCGGGCACCTGAGCCTGGGCCAGCTCGCGCCGGCGATCGCGATGTTCGAGAAGGTGGTGTCGATCGACCCCGGCCACGGGCACGCGCTGAACAACCTCGGCTTCGCCTACCTGCGCGCGAACCGGGACGAGGAGGCGGTGGAGGTGCTCACCCGCGCGGGCGAGCTGCTGCCGAAGGTCGCGTACGTGCACAACAACCTCGGCGTGGCGCTCGAGCGCGTGGGCCGCAGCGACGACGCGAAGCGCGCGTACCTCGAGGCCTCCTTCCTCTCGCCGAAGTACGTGAAGGCGCAGCTCAACGTCGCACGGCTGCACACGCTCACCGACCAGCCGGCCGAGTCCCTCGATACCGAGGAGTGACGCGCCCGCCCGCTTCCCCTGCC
>CAZCWA010000511.1:0-3836 GCA_964502265.1 uncultured Myxococcaceae bacterium
GTCGTCGGTCAGCTCGGAGACGAGTACGAGGATCTGAGGGTGGGTGAGCACCAGCAGGTCGAAGTCCTCCCGCGGCAGCCGCAGCAGCGAGGTGCGCCGCGTGGTGGTCACGGTGGCGGTGGCGGGCGCCTTGCGCAGAAGCGACATCTCCCCGAACAGCTCGCCCTCACGCAGACGCGCGAGCACCGTGCCGCCGCGCGAGACCACCACCTCTCCGGCGAGGACGACGTAGAGCCCGTCGGACTCGTGGCCCTCGCGGACGATCACCTGACCGCGGGGCGCTTCGCGGGCGCGGAACTTCTCGATCAGCGTGCGCCGGTCGCTCCGGCCGAACGGCGCGAACAGCGCGGAGGTCGCCATCACGTTGGAGAGCAGGCGCTGGCGGCAGAAGGTGCGCAGCGCCGCCGCCACGCTGGGGTAGTCGCGCGAGAGTTCCGCGAGCACCGGCGCCGAGATCTCGAGCACCTTCGTCTCCGGCGACGCGCTGTAGACGGACGCCGAGCGCGGGGCGCCGGAGAGCAGCGCCATCTCGCCGAAGAAGGCGCCCTCCGCGAGCACGGCCAGCTCCCGGGCCGCCTCGCCCTGCCCTTCGCGAACGACGCGAACGGCGCCCTCACAGACGACGTAGAACGCGTCGCCGGTGGTGCCCTGGCGGAGGATGGGTTCGCCCTCGCCGAACTGCCGGAGCGGCGAGCGCTCGAAGAGGCCCACGAAGGCGTCCTTCGAGAGATCGCCGAAGAGGGGGAGCCGCGGCAGGAGGGCCGCCGCGTCCGGGCCCGGCAGGGGAGCCGTGGGCTCGATCTCGGCGGTGAGGGAGAAGAACTCCTCTTCGTCCGCATCGACGATCTCGAACGTCTCGCCGCGACCTTCGGCGCCCCGCTGCGCCGCGAGCTCCACCGCGTGCAGGAGCGACTGGGCGCCGTTGGGTGCGTCCTCGAGGGACAGCTCGTCGAAGCCGGCGAAGTCCTCCTCGTGGAGGCTCGGGGGGCTGCGGGAGGCGACCACCTCGTTGCGCGTGGCCGGCAGCGCCTGCAGCGCCGGGTCGAGCTCCGGAGGCAGGCCCCCTTCCGCGGGACCGTCCCCGAACTCGATCTCGAGCTCGAACGCCTGCGCAGGCGCCGCGTGGGCGGTGGCAGCAGGGGCGGCGGCGGGAACGCGAGGCGCCGGGGAAGGCCCCTTGCCGCTGCGGCGCGCGTAGAGGTCCGCGAGCATCCGCTGCACGCCGGGGTGCGACGGCTCCACCTCGAGGATCAACTTGCCCGCGGCGATGGCCCGCGCGAGCAACCCCTCCTTCGCGAACGCGGTGGCGGCCGACTGGTAGGCGGCGACCGCCTTCGGCTTCTGCCCGGCGCGCGACCACGCGTCCCCCATCCGCAGGCGGGCCTGCAGATCCCCGGGGTCCTTTGCGCAGTAGGACTCGTACAGCTCACCCGCCCGCGCGAAGCGGCCTTTGGTGAAGGCCTCCACCGCACGGTCGCGAAGGTCGCGAAGCTCCATCTGTGGTCACTCCCCCGCCGCGGCCGCGGCTCGACCGGTCCGGACGAGCGCAGCCTCGGCGCTCTCCCGAACCCTCCGGTAGTAGTCGCTCTTGAGCGCGTCGACCGCACCCGCGCGCACCTCTGAACGGAGCGCCGCCAGCGCGTCTATCGCCGCTGCACGCACGTCCGGGCTGTCGTGGTTCAGCTCGCGGGCGATGCCCTCCGCCGCCCCCGCCTCGCCGATGCGGCCGAGCGCGATGAGCGCGTCCCGCCGGGCAACCGCGTTGGCGTCCTCGAGCACGCGCAGCAGGGGCTGCACCGCATCCTTCGCCCCCAGACGCCCGAGGAGCTGCGCTGCCACGGCCGATTCGGGGCCGCCCTCGCGCAGCACGGCCACCAGCGCCTCCACCATCACCGGCTGGGGACCTGCGCGCTCGAGCGCGAGCAGCAGCGGGAGCCTGTCGCCGGCGAGCTTCGTGAGGAGCTCCGCGAGCACCCGCTGCCCCGGTTCGCCTGCATCGGCGAGCGCGCCAGCCGTCTGCGCCTGCACCTCGCGCGAGCCATCGAGGAGCCCGCGCGCCGCAAGCTTCACGCCCTCCGGCCCGAGCTGCGCGAGGCCCACGCTGGCGGCCGCGCGCACCAGCGGCGACCCGTCCGACGTCCACGGTTCGAGCAGCGCCTGCGCGCCCTCCGCCTTCACCGCCCCGAGCGCCCGAAGCGACGCCGCCAGCAGCCGCAGCTCCTCTTCGGGCACGTCGTCGATCACCTCGACGGGCGGCGCCGTCCGCACGGTGGCGGTCTTGCCCGTCTCCTCCCGCTTCGCCTCGTTGGCAGCGCGCGCCTTCTCCAGCAGGTCGCCCTGCCGGGCGCGGGTCACGGTGTCCGGGGTCGGCTCCTCGGAGCCCATGCCGTGAGGGCCGAAGCCCTCCGCGTACTGCGTGGGCAGCGGCTTCGGGATCCACTTCGCGCGCATGGACGCCACCCGCTCCACCTCGGCCTCGTACAGCTTCGTCACCGGTTCGGCGGCTGAAGGGTCCCGAAGGCCGGTCAACACGGAGAGGGCGAGCATCTTCACCCCGACGTCGGTCGAGGAGAGCAGCGGCAGAACGCGCGGCGCCGCGGCCGCAGCGGTGGGCCCCAACGCCTCGAGAGCGGACAACGCCGCCGCCTGATCCGCCCTCCGCGTCAATCGCTCGAGGAGCGGTTCGAGCGGACAGCCGCCCCGGCTCCGCATTGCCCGCGCGGCCAACGAGGCCTCCTCCACCCCGCCCTGGTGCACCACCTCACAGAGGAGGGCGTGGGTCTCCTCGCCTGCCGGGAAGGTCACGAGCCCCTGTGCTGCACGTGGGCTCGCCGCGCTCTTCTCCAGCGCCACCTCACGCAGCCGGGGGAGCGCACGCGGATCTCCGATGCGCGCGAGGGCCTCGAGCGCCGCCTCGCGCAGCTCCGGGAAGTTCTCGCGCAGCAGCTCGGACACAGGCTCCACCGCCCGCGCATCCCCCGCGTGCCCGAGCCCTCTCACCGCGGCCGCGGCGAGCACCACGTGGCTGTCCTTGATCAGCGGGAGCAGCAGGTTCACGGCCTCGGGGCGGCCGCTCTTGCCCAGCTCCTCGGCCGCCGCCACCCGCTCGGGGAGCGCGCCCGCGGAGAGCGCCTGGAGGTTGCGGTCCCAGAGCGTCTGCGCCTCCGCCGCGACCACGGTGGCCATGGCGCCGGGCATGTTCGACGCTTCGAGGCCTTCGACGATCGCCTGACGGGTCGCACGGCCGCGCCGCGCGTACTGCAGCCGGAGGTACGACTCGGCCTTGGGCGTCTTGAGCTTCGCCAGCGCTTTGGCCGCCGCCGCCTGGACGTGCTCGTCGGGATCGGCGAGCAAGTCACCCAGCAGGTCCACCACCCGGGCATCGCCGCTCTTGCCGAGGGCCGCTGCGGCCTCGCCGCGCACGAACGGCGAGGTGTCCTTCGCCGCGCGCGTGAAGAGCACGAGGTCGTCGGACCGGTTCTTCTCCCCCAGCTTGCGGACCGCGGAAGCACGCTCCTCGGGGCGGTCAGACTGGAGGTTGGCCAGAAGCTGGTCGCGCCCGCCATCGCAGCCGATGAGGGCTGCGAGGACACACACGGTGAGGACAAGGTACGGGAGTGCGCGCATGAGAGGCGCGCCTGCTTATATCAGCGCCGCCCGCCCGGTCCCCCCGGCTTTCCGCCCGGACGGCCGCCACTCCCCGGGAGCTTTCCGAACTTGCCGCCGGAGCGCGGCTGCTTGGTCGCCCCACGGGCGCCGCCCGACCGTGCACCACCGGGCTTGGCGCCGAAGCCGCCGGTCGTCCGACGCGTGCCCGTGCCGCTGCCCTCGTCGCG
>CAZCWA010000512.1:0-3831 GCA_964502265.1 uncultured Myxococcaceae bacterium
CGCGCGCCCGGTGCTGGAGAAGGCCCAGGCGTGGGAGCTCCTGATGGAGAAGTGCGTGGCCGCGGGCGACTGGGAGACGGTGGCCAAGCTCTACGAGCGCGCGCGCCAGTTCGATCAGGCGGGGCTCGCGTGGGAGCGCGCGGGGAAGCTGTCTTTGGCGCGCAAGTCGTTCGAGCGCGTGCGGGACTTCAAGAGCGTGCAGCGGTTGCGCAACCTCGAGGTGGAGCGGCTGATCGAGCGCGGTGACCGCATGGGCGCGGCGCAGTTGCTGGTGCAGTCGCGGCGCAAGGACGAGGCGGTGGCGGTGCTCTTGCCGCTGCCGGCGGCCAAGGCCTACCGCTTCATGGAGCGGCTCAAGCTGGAGGAGGCCGCCAAGGCGCTCGCCCGGCGTGAGCTGGAGAAGGCCACCACCGAGAACAAGCCCGCGAGCATGGCGCGGTGGCTGGAGCTGCTCGACGAGAGCGCGCTGGCGGCCGAGGCCTGGGAGGGCGCGAACCGGCTGGACAAGGCGTCGGTGTGCAACGAGCGGGCGGGCAACCTGAAGCTCGCGGCGGAGCAGGCCGAGCGGGTGGGCGATCTCGACCGGGCGCAGGACCTCTTCCGGCGCGCGGGCGACACCGAGAACATGGAGCGCGTCGCGGCGCTCCCCCGCCTCTCCGCCGAGGAGCGGAAGAAGCGCGGCCCGAGCGCGGAGCAGGAGGCCGAGGACCGCGAGCACGACGATGCGCGCGCCGAGGCCGCGGCCACGCCGGACGCGCCCGCTGAAGGGGCGACCGAGGCGGCGGAAGAGGCGAACGGGGGCGAGGCGGAGCGCGCTGCACCCGTTCCCGGGACGCCGGAAGTCTCGGGGCCCCCGGGCGAGCCCTCCGGGTCGGGCGAAGAGCAGTAATTCTGCATCTTTACGCCGGTCCAATGAATTGCCGGGGTCGTGCGGCGGGAGATAGAGTCCCTGCCTTTGCGACCCATGGACATCCCCACTGAGAGCGGGCTCGAGCGCGCCGGGCGCTTCGACGAGCTGATCCGGCTGTACGAAGTTCGAGCCCGCGCACTGCCGCACCCCGCAGACTCGAGCCACCTGTTGGTGAAGGCGGCGGAGGTCGCGCGGGATCGCATCCAGAGCCTGCCGCGCGCGGAGGAGCTCTTCCGCCGCGCGGCGCTCGCAGGCCCGAGGCTGCGCGAACCGCTCATCGGGCTCAAGGGCGTGCTGGAGCAGCGCCAGGACGCGCACGGGCTGGCGGAGACGTTGGAGCGGCTCGCCGTTCTCTGCACCGGTCCCGAGGCAGGCGCACTCTGGCTGCGCGCGGCCGAACTCCACGAACAGAAGCTCTCCCGGCGCGACCGGGCGATGTTGTGCTTCCAGTCCGCCACCCGCGCCGATCCGAACGCGCGTGAAGCGTGGGAGCGGCTGCTGGCGCTGCTGCTCGGTGAACGCCGGCTGGAGGCGGCAGCGAGTTGTCTCGGGCGGTGGCGGACCTCGGCCGGTGCACCCGAGCCGCAGGTGCTGGCGGACTTCTACGCGCAGGTGGCCGAGCTCTCGGTGGACGATCCCGAGCGGCACGGTCTGGGCGAAGAGGCGGCGGAGGCGGCGCTGGCGCTCGCAGGCGGCGCGCATACCGGGGCGCAGGCGGCGCGTGAGGCGATCGAGCGGGTGCGCGCGGACTGGAAGGGCCGGGTGCGGACGCTGCGCCAGGCTTCCCTCGAGGAGCGGGATCGCAAGACGGCGGCGTGGATGTCGCTGGGCGTGGCGCGGCTTCAGCTCGCGTTCGATCCCCCGGACCAGGAGCGCTTCGGTGCCGCGACCCAGCGCTGCTTCGTGCTCTGGCCGGCGATGCCGGAGGCGGTGGCGCTGCTGGTGAAGGCGGCCGAGGCGCACGGCGAGCTGGAAGCGGCCGACGCGCGGCTGGAGCGGATGGCGCGGGGGACGAAGGAGAAGGGCGCCCAGGCGGATCTCTTCGTGGCGCAGGGTCACCTGAGATTGTGCCGGAACGCGGATCGCGCGGGCGCGCTGGCCTCCTTCACCGCCGCCGTGGAGGCCGACCCTTCGCGGCCGGACGCGGTGCACTTCGCCACCGAGCTCCTCATCGACGCGGACAGGCTCGCGGAGGCGGTGGCGCTGTGGGAGCGGCACCTCGGTGCGCTGAAGGATCGCCAGCAGCAGATGGCGCTGCGGCTGCGGTTGGCGCGGCTGTGCCAGACGGAGCTGGGGGCGCCGGATCAGGCAAGGCGTCACCTGGAGGCGGCGCTGCAGCTCGAGCCCACCTCGGCGAACGCGGCCTTCGAGCTGTGCCGGCTGTTGGCGGAGGAGGAGGAGGTCGATGCGCTGCTGACGCACCTCGATCTCGCCCTGCACGCTCCGCGGCCCCTCGGCGAGCGGGTGGCGCTGTGCGAGAGCGCGGCGCTGCTGGAGGAGGAGCGGGGCAACGAGAAGGGCGCGCTGGACGCGCTGTGCCGCGCGCTGGTGATCGATCCCTCCAGCGAGGCGCTCCTCGTCTCGGCGCGCGCATACGCGGACGCGGCGAACGACCACGGCCACTTCGCACACGCGCTGCAGCGCGCGGCCGAGATCGCCGAGCACGGCGCGGCCGAGCGGCTGTGGCGGCACCTCGCGCAGCTCCTCGCGTCCCCGCTCAGCGACCCCGAGGCGGCCACCGCCGCGTGGCGTGAGGTACTCGCGCGCAACCCCGAGGCCGAGGACGCGAGGTCGTTCCTCAACGGCGCCCCGGATGACGAGACGCCGCCGCCGGACGATGTGCCCGTGGAAGCGATTGCCCCGGCCGCGCCCTCCCGTGAGGCGCTGCGCGCGAAGCTGGAGGAGAACCCCCGCGACGTGGCCATCCTGCAGCAGCTCGCCGGACACGCCGAGGCCGCGGAGGACTGGGCGGAGCTGGCGTCCCTCACCGAGCGTTTGATCGAGGCCGGGGGGGATGGGGCACAAACCCGCGCACGGCTCGCGCAGCTCTACGCCGATCGGCTGGATCGCCCGGAGGACGCGGCCGCGCTCTACCTCGCCCTGGTCGAAGACGGAGAGCACACGCCCGAGGTGACGACGGCCCTGGAGCGCCTGCACCGCGCCGGCGTGGCGGTGGAGGGGACGGCGCGCGCGCTGGACGCCCTCTACGACGCGGTGGGGGATCATCCCCGGCGGGCGGCGGTGCTGCTCGCGCGCCTCGAGGCGGCCACGGACCGGGCAGAGCAGAAGCGGCTCGCGAACGCGCTGGCGGAGCTTCACGAGCGCAAGCTTCTCGATGGACGCAGCGCGCTCCGGTTCTATGGCCGCGCGCTGACCGCGGATCCGGACGACCCGGGGCTTCGGGCCCACGCCATCCGCATCGCCCGCGAGCTGGGCGCCGAGGGCGAGCTGGTCCCGCTCCTCATGGAGGCCGGCGCACGGGCGCAGGAGCCCGGGGTCGCCATGCAGGCGTTCGTGGAGGCGGCCGGTTTCGCGGAGGCCGCCGGGCTGATCGACGAGGCGGTGGGGGCGCTGCGCAGCGCGCTGATGAGCGAGCCCGAGAACGCGACCACCCTCTCGGCGCTGACGGGAACGCTGCGCCGGGCGGGCCGGCATCCGGAGGCGGAGGAGCTGCTCTCGCGCCGCGCCGAACGGGCGGAGGGCCCGGCGCGCGCTGCGCTGCTGGCCGGGCTCGCCGACGTCAAGGCGGAGGCCGGGCGGCCGCTCGAAGGGGCGGAGGTGCTCGAGCAGGCGATCGCCGCCGGCTACGACCGGGCGGCCGGACTCGAAAGGCTCTCCGCGTTGTACGAGTCCGCGGGCCGGCAGGATCGGCTCGCGGTGGTGCTCGAGCGGCAGGTCGTCGATCTGCGCGAGCGCGGTGA
>CAZCWA010000513.1:0-3830 GCA_964502265.1 uncultured Myxococcaceae bacterium
CCGCGCTCGACGTGGTGCCGCTGTTCGAGACGGTGGGCGACCTCGAGCGCGCAGCCACCATCATGGACGCGCTCTTCGGCGACAAGGCGTACCGCGCGCACTTGAAGCGGCGGGGCGGGGTGCAGGAGGTGATGCTCGGGTACTCGGACTCGAACAAGGACGGCGGGTACCTCGCGGCGAACTTCTTCCTCTTCCGCGCGCAACGCGAGCTGTCGGACCTGGCGGACCGGCACGGCATCCGGCTGCGGCTCTTCCACGGCAAGGGCGGATCGATCGATCGCGGCGGGGGACAGAGCTACCGCTCCTTGCGCGCCCAGCCGCACGCCTCGCACGGCGGCATGATCCGGATCACGGAGCAGGGCGAGGTCATCTCGCTCAAGTACACCAACCCCGCCATCGCGCAGCGCAACCTCGAGCAGCTCGCCTCCGCGGTCGTCTCCGCGTTCTGCCTGCCGGCGTCCGGACCGAAGGAGCGCCAGTCGCGGAAGTGGGAGGACTGCCTGTCGCACCTCGCCGGGCGCAGCCGCGAGGCGTACCAGTCGCTCGTCTACGGCACGCCGGAGCTCCCGCTCTACTTCCGGCAGGCCACGCCCATCGATCTCATCGAGCACCTGCGGTACGGCTCGCGCCCCAGCCGCCGTAGGAAGACCACCGACCTGCGGCAGCTCCGCGCCATCCCCTGGGTCTTCTCCTGGACCCAGTCGCGTCACCTCATCTCCGCCTGGTACGGGATGGGCACCGCGCTGCAGACCTTCAGCGAGGGCCGGACCGAACGTGCGCTCCTGCGCGAGATGTACGCGCGCTGGCCGTTCTTCGCCCAGGTGGTGGACAACGCGGAGATGTCGCTGGCGAAGACGGACCTGCACATCGCGCGGCAGTACGCCGGCCTGGTCGAGGACCCGAAGGTCCGGGCCGCGGTGTGGCCGAAGGTGGAGGAGGAGTACGCGCGCGCGGTGGAGGCGGTGCTGGCCATCTCCGGGCGGCGCAAGCTGCTGGAGAACCAGCCGGTGCTGGCGGAGAGCATCCGGCTCCGCAACCCGTACGTGGACCCGCTCAACCACCTGCAGCTCCGCTACCTGCCCGAGTGGCGCAGCGCGCCCGAAGACGACAAGCCGAAGGCGCTGCGGCGCCTGCTCGCGCTCACCGTGACCGGCGTCGCCCTCGGGATGAAGAGCACGGGCTAGGAATCGTCGGCGAGCTCCGGCGGATACGTCACCTTCAGCCCCCGGATCCGCGCGAAGGGCGGGGGCTGGTGGGGGCGCGTCCGCGTCCGGCTCTCGATGTGCTCGACCACCACCCCGCGGGCGAAGAGCGCGTCCGACACCAGCGACCGGTGGCACCGCCAACGCAGGGCCTCGGCGCACATGATCGCGGTGGGCCCAGCCTCAGAGACCTCACGCAGCCGCTCGAGCCCTGCCGCGAAGGTCCCGGTCTGCATGTGGTCCGCGTAGCCCTGGAAGCTCTTGTTGCGCCACGCGCCGTTGGGTGAGTCCGGCCTTCGCTTCCGCAGCCCGCCCAGCTCCGGGATGTGCAGGTGGCCGATGCCCGCGGGCTTCAACGATGCGCCCAGCGCGTCCACGTTGAACTGCGGGTTGGTGCGCGAGCGCGGCACCGTCCGGATGTCCGCGAGCACCACCACCCCGTGTGCCTGGAGCAGGGCGATGAAGTCCTCCAGCGGGTGCGTGGAGTGCCCCACCGCGAGGATCCGCCGGCCCTCCCAGCCGGCGGCGATCCTGCGCTTCCGGTGTGTCCGCGCGCGCACGAGGCGCTAGCGCAGGAACCGGTTCAACAGGCTCATGCCCATCCCGCCGCGGCGACGCCGGGCGCGCCCGAAGCCGCCGAAGCCACCGCGGTAGCGCCGCCGCCCTCCACCGTTCAACGCACGAAGCAGTTGTCGAAACAGCATCCCATCCTCCCTGTGAGTGGTTCCGTCTGGTTCCGTCGACGCACTCAAGGTGGGACCTCGTGCTGCGGATGGAACCCGCCGCCCGCGGGGCCGTGGAGCAGGAGAGGGAGCGACCCAGGAGAAGAGCCGTGTATGATTTCCGACATGCGGCAGCCGAACGGGCCATCGGGTGGCGGGGCATCTGACCTCTCGGACAGGCGGCGGAACCAGCGCGTGGCAGCGCGTTTCGACGTGCGCTTCGCCGAACGCGGCCAGGCGGCGCGGGCGCTCCGGGCGTACTCGTTGAACCTTTCGGTCGGAGGCCTCTGCCTTCGGACCCGCCGCCGGTACGAGGTGGGCGCGGCGTTGGAGCTCGAGCTGGACGTCGCGGGGGAGGGCTGGCACCTGATGGGCGAGGTGGCCTGGGTGCGCGACGGCGCCATCGGCGTGCGCTTCGAGAACGTCTCGCCGGCGGATCGCCTCCGGCTGCAGGAGCTGGTGGGACGCGCCTCGGCGGAGTAGCGGGGAACGAAGCAGCGGCTACGGCAGGTCCAGCCGCAGCTCGCGGTGGCGCAGCACCGATGCGTCGAGCTGCTCGAAGCCGCAGGCCTCGTAGAACGAAGCAGTCCGCGCATCGCACCCGAGGGGCGTGACGATCTCGAGCTGCTTCACGGACAGCGAGCGCGCGCGCTCCACCACCCGCTTGAGCAGCTCCTTCCCCACGCCGCGCCCCCGCCAGGACTCGGTGACCACCAGCTCCTCGACGGTGGCGATCCGTCCCTTCGCGCGGAGCTGCGGGCGGTGCGTGAAGGCGACCATGCCCATCGCCTTGTCCTGGCTGTCCGCCGCGACCAGCACCTCGATCTCGGGGTGGCTGACCACCCAGTGGATGGTCGCCTGGTCCGCGGACCCCGGGAAGCCGAGCTCCGCGAGCAGCGCGGCCAACGCATCACCGTCCCCCCTGCGGGCGGGACGGACCCGGAAGGCGGGGCGGGGATCCGGAATGGAGGCAGGCGCGCTCACGACCGGACGATCCTACCGGCGCCTGCGCGCCCGGGCCAGCGCTGCATGCGCAGGGCCCGGGCCTTCATACCCTCGTCCGGCCGCTTGCCCGTCCGTTCCGGCCGAGTGTCCTTCGCGGTTGCCTGCATTGGGGGGCAGCTTGAAGACGACGCGGCGCGGCGAGAAAGTTGCCCCGGTCGCGCGGGTGCGCGTTCGGGTACCGGGGGGTTCACGATGGTGGAGAAGACGTCTGTGGCGGCGCGGGTGCTGCTGATCGAGGACGACGCGGCCGCCGCCGAGAGGCTGGCCCACATCCTCCGGCGGCGGGGCTTCGAGGTCCAGGTCCGGCTGGACGGGCGCGAGGCCCTCGAGCTGGCGCTGCACACGGACTTCGACGTGGTGCTCTCGGACCTGATGATCCCCGGCTGCAACGGCCTCGAGCTGTGCGAGCGCCTCTCGACCAACCGTCCGGACACGCCGGTGGTGCTGGTCACCGGGAACGCCACCGTGGAGACCGCGGTCGCCGCCATCCGTGCGGGCGCCTGGGACTTCGTGGTCAAGCCGTTCGAGCCGGATCAGATGGGCATGGTGGTGGAGCGCGCCGTCCGCCACCGGCTCTTGCGCGAAGAGGTCAAGCGCCTGCGCCGCGTGCTGCACCCGGAGAACGGCGGAGACGAGGAGCTGGTCGGCGAGAGTCCCGCGCTCCGGCGGGTGGCGGAGCTCATCGAGCGGGTGGCGGCCTCGGACGCGTCGGTGCTGATCACCGGCGAGAGCGGCACCGGCAAGGAGCTCGCCGCGCGCGCGCTGCACCGCAAGAGCCGGCGGAAGGACGGGCCGCTGGTGGCGGTGAACTGCGCGGCGATCCCCGAGGCGCTGCTGGAGAGCGAGCTCTTCGGCCACGCCCGCGGCGCTTTCACGGACGCGCGGACCGCCCGGGCCGGAC
>CAZCWA010000514.1:0-3813 GCA_964502265.1 uncultured Myxococcaceae bacterium
TGGCCGAGGACAAGGCGGAGAAGGCGCTCTACGGGGCCGCCCTCTTCAACCACCAGCAGGCCCTCGTCTACAAGGACGAGGCCCGCAGCGATCCGGCCAAGGCGGAGCTGGCGCGCCGGACGTTCGAGAACGCCGCCAAGGCCTACGCGCGCTACCTGGAGCGCTTCCCGCGCAGCAAGAACGCCTACGAGATGGCGTACTACCGCGGCGAGACCCTCTACAACTCGCTGCAGTTCCGGGAGGCGGCGGAAGTCTACGAGGCGGTGCGCGACGACGACGCGGACGTGAAGTACCGCCAGGACGCGGCCCTGTCAGCGGTCTACGCCTGGATGCGGGTCCGCGAGGAGGACGTGCGTCAGGGCCGCATCCCGGACCTCAAGCCCCTGCGCTCCGATGAACGGGCCGACCGCAAGACGCAGGTCATCCCGCTCTCGGAGAGAGAGCAGCGCCTGGTCGCCGCCACCGACACCTTCGTCGGGCAACACGCCGGCGCAGAGCAGGCGCCGGAGCTGGCCTACAAGGCCGCCGAGCTCTTCTACGCGCACGACGACTTCCCCGAGGCGCGCCGTCGCTTCGAGGCCGTGGTGGGGCGCTATCCCGAGCACGAGGTGGCCCGCTACGCCACCAACCTCATCGTCGAGTCCTACCTGGTCGACGAGGACTGGGCCGCGGTCGAGCGGGTCGCGGGGCGGCTCGCGAAGAACACCGAGGTCGCCGGCAAGGGTTCGGAGCTCGAGAAGGAGCTCACCCGCTTCAAGCTCGCCGGACGCTTCAAGCTCGCCGAGGAGCACTTCGCCGCGGGCTCCTACGAGGAGGCTGCAGAGAAGTACGTCTCACTGGTGGACGAGGAGCCCCAGCACGAGTTCGCCGACAAGGCCCTCAACAACGCCGCGGTCTCCTACGAGAAGGTCCGCCGCTTCGACTCCGCGCTGCGCCTCTACGAGCGCATCGTGAAGGAGTATCCGAAGAGCGAGCTGGCCGACGACGCCCTCTTCCGCGTCGCCGTGAACGCCGAGCAGTCCTACGACTTCGACAAGGCCGTGGACCGCTACGGGGCGCTGGTTCGGGACTACCCGTCCTCGCCGGATCGCGAGGCGGCCCTCTACAACACCGCGCGGCTCCTGGAGGCGCAGCAGCGGTATCCGGAGGCGGCGCGCGCGTTCGTCCGCTACGCCGAGCTCTACCCGGAGAGCGAGGACGCGCCGAAGAACCAGTACCGCGCCGCGCTCATCTACGAGAAGCAGGGGGATTGGCAGGGGGCGATCCGCTCGCTCAACGCCTTCGTCTCGAAGTTCTCGAACCGCCCGGCGCAAGCGGAGCTGGTGGTGGACGCGAAGAAGCGCATCGGCATCGCCTACCAGAAGCTCGACAACCCGCGGCTCGCCCGAAAGGCCTTCACCGAGGCCGCGCAGCTCTTCGACAGCCGGAAGCTGGTCGCCGAGGAGCACTTGCTCGCCGCCGACGCCGCCGCCTTCGCGCGCTTCGAGCTCGCCGAGGAGGAGCTCGCCGCCTTCGAGACGCTGAAGATCTCCGGCGGCGGACGGCGGCTGGTCCAGAGCCTCGAGCGCAAGAAGGCCGCCCTCAAGAAGGCCGCGGACGCCTACACCACGGTCTTCCGCTACAAGCGCCTGGAGTGGATTCTGGCCGCGCAGTACCGCCGCGGGCACCTGCTGCAGCGCTACGCCACCACGCTCATCGAGACGCCGGTGCCGCCGGAGGTCGAGCGGCTCGGGGTGGACGAGGTCGTCGCCTATCAGGAGCTGGTCGCCAACGAGGCGCTCCAGTTTGAAGACCAGGCCGCCGAGGCTTACGCGCAGACGGTCCAGGTCGCTCGGGAGAACCGGGTCCACAACGACTGGACGCGCCGCACCTTGGAGGCGCTCAACCGCATCCGTCCCAACGAGTACCCGGTGCTCAAGGAGCCCAAGCGCCTGCTCTCCGGGAACACGTTGTTGCCGACGGTGATCATGCGGTCGGTGCCCGAGCCCACGCGGGCCGAGCCCCGCACGGCGGAGAACGCCCCATGACGATCCGATTGTTGCTTCTCGCCGCCGCGCTCGCGCTGACCAGCGGCTGCCTCACGACCCAGGGGCAGGGAGCCGGGCCGGATGCCGACGGAGAACTCACCGCCGCCCGTGTCGGGGAGGGCTCCCCGCGTCCGGATGCCGCGATCGAACGGGTGATGCGGCGCGCAGACGCCGGAGACCTCGAGGGCGCCGAGCGGGAGATGCAGGAGGAGGCCCGCCGTCAGCCGGCACGCGATGACTACTGGACCCAGCTCGGGATCCTGCAGGAGCGGCTCGGACAGCCGGAGCGCGCGAAGGAGAGCTATGGGCGTGCGCTGGAGAAGAACCCCGAGCAGGTGACCGCGAACCTGAACCTGGTGCGTCTGGCTGCGCGGCAGAACGCCCTCCCCGCCGCCGAGGCCACGCTCCTCGCGCGCCTCGAGCAACACCCCGACAGTCACGGCGCGCGGTTGGGACTCGTGCAGCTGCGCCTGATCCAGGGCCGCACGGCCGAGGCCGCCGAGGAGGCCAAGAAAGTCCTCAAGGCGCAGGAGCGCAACACGCGCGCGATGCAGCTCCTCGCCGCCGCCTGGTTCGCCGAGAAGAAGATCGAGCTGAGCCTGATGGTGCTCGAGAACGCGCTCGCCATCGATCCCGAGGACGGCGCCCTCCACAACGCCCTGGGCATGGTGCAGCTGGAGCTGGGACAGAAGCCTCAGGCCCTGGCGAGCTTCGCCAAGGCGAGCGCGCTGCAACCGGACCTCGCGGAGGGCCGCAACAACCACGGCGCGATGCTGGTGGAGGCGCAGGACTACGCCGCAGCCGAGGTGGAGCTACGGGCCGCCCTGGAGGCCGCCCCGACCTTCGTCGCCGCCCAGCTCAACCTCGGCAACGCGCTGCGCGGACAGAGCAAGGTGGAGGAGGCGCGCGCCGCCTATGAGCAGGCGCTGAAGCTGGAGCCGGCGCTCGACGAGGCCTGGTTCAACCTGGGGATCCTCTACCTGGACAGCCCGGTCCCCTCGGTCGAGGACCTGCAGCGCTACCAGCAGTCCCTCACCTGGTTTGAGACCTACGCCAAGCGGGGAGGCAGGGATGACGCCCTCGCGGACTACACCAAGGACGCGAAGCGGGCGATCGATCGTGAGGAGCGCCGCATCGAGCGCGAGAAGCGCACCGCCCTGAGGAAGGCCGAGGAGGAGCGCAAGCAGCAGGAGGCGGCCCGCGAGGCAGCGCGGGTGGCCGCCGAGAGCGCGCGAGAGGAGGCGGAGGCTGCCGAGGCCCTCGCCGCAGAGGGCGCCGCTGACGACGCGGCGGCAGCCAAGGCGCAAGGCGCGGTCACCCCCGCCCGGGGCCAGGAGGGGAACGGAACGCGCACCCCGAAGCCCGCGACCCGGAAGGCGCCGCGCGACAGCGCAGGTGGGTCGGCTACACTCCCCGTCTCCGGAAAGACCGCACCATGACCCTGCTCGCCCTCACCCTCGGCGTCGTGCTCGGCGCCACCGCCTCCGTCAGCGATACCGCGCAGGCGCAGCCTTCGATGGATGCGCCTGTCCCGTCTCTGGCACCGGAGAGTGGGACGCTGGTGATCGCGCAGGATCGGGGCCAACCGCAGCGGCCTGAGTCCCGGAGGAAGCTGCGCGTCATCCGGCTCGAGGAGCTCAAGATCGAAGGGCGGATCCAGAAACCCCAGGCCTTCTACCTGCTGCAGCGCTCCAGCCTGAACTTCGACGACCTGAACCGTGAGGAGAGCTTCCTCGACAAGGTGGTCGAAGCTGTGGAAAAGCCTCCCTTCTGAGGAAACCATGTC
>CAZCWA010000515.1:0-3813 GCA_964502265.1 uncultured Myxococcaceae bacterium
CGGTGGACTCGCTGCTGGACGCGTTCCTCGCGCAGCTCGAGAAGGGGCCGCGCGGCGAGCAGGTCGTGGAGACCGCGGCGCCGGTGTCCGGCGCGACGGCTGCGGACGGTTCGCACCCGGACCCGGTGGATCCGGCGGCGGTTTGACCCGGCAGCGCGGCGCGGCGCTGGCGGCCGGTCACTCCATCCGCCGCTCGGCCACGCGGCTCCGCGGGCGTGGAGACTGCGCGCCGGTGTTCCTGCGCGGGGTGGGCTCGGGGCCCGGCACCACCACCCGCTTCGGCTTCTCCGGTGCGGCCGGCTGGGGCGGCGAGGGGACCGCGACCTCGACCACCTGCCGCAGCACCTTCCGCCACAGGCCGCCGGCGAACGCGCCCACCGGGTTCGCGCAGAGCCGGGCGGTGAGCGCCCACGGCTGGATCACCGAACGGTCGGAACCGAAGCGCTCGAGCAGCGTCGTCGCTTCACGCCACCGTCCCCAGTACGCGAGCATGCACGCGGTCTTGGACGCGCGGATGGAGAGCACCTGGCGCAACAGGGGACGCAGCTCACCCGGACACGCCGCCTCGAGCTCCTCGTAGTGGAGGAGGAACGGCTCCACCGGCCGCGCGTTCTTGAGGTTCTTGGAGAGCGCCGAGGCCTCGGTGTGGAAGTGCACCAGCGGCTCGAGCCGGAAGAGCACCCGCTCGCACAGCAGCACGCGCAGCCAGAGCCACGCGTCCTCGCCGTAGAGGCAGCGCTCGCGTCCGTAGAAGCCGCCGTGGCGCTCCAGCACCCGCTTGCGCGCGATCGTCGCCCACGGGTTCATGTAGGCCAGCAGGTGGACCATCCGCGCCGGCGAGACCTGGGCGTTGGCCTGGAACACGCCCTCCTCGACGCCGCGCCGGCGCCACATCGCCTCGCGGCTGACGCCGAGCGGCTGCTCGATGTAGCCGCACACCGCCGCGGCGACGTGCGGACCTGCGGCCTCCAGCGCGCGCACGTTGTGATCGAGGAAGCGCGGGTCCCACTCGTCGTCCGCGTCGAGGAAGGCGACGATCTCGCCCTTCGCCTCGGCGATGCCCCGGTTGCGCGCCGCGCCCGGTCCCGCGTTGGGTTGTTGGACCAGCCGGAAGCGGCGGTCCCTCTTCGCGTGCGCGCGCACCCGCTCCGGGCCGCCGTCGGTGGAGCCGTCGTCGACGACGAGGACCTCGAAGTCAGCGAAGGTCTGCCGCGAGATGGAGTCCAAAGACCGCTGCACCCAGGGTTCCTTGTTGTAGAGCGGAACGACCACCGAGACCTTCAAGACGCCACCGCCTCTCCCCGTCGCAGCGAGAGCCCGAACCCGCGCTCGAGGGCCGGGCGCCAGAGATCCACCGCATAGCGCTCCGCCATCCGCGCAAGCCCGTACTCGTCCCGCACCCGCGCGCGCGCCCGCTCCGCCACCGACTCGCGCAGAGGCCGCGAGGAGAGCGCGCGCCGCAGCGCATCCGAGAGCGCCGCCTCGTCACCGGGCGGGACCAACAGCCCCGCCCCCCCCGCGAGGAGCACCGGCAGCTCGCCCACGCTCGAGGCGAGGACGGGCCGGCCCAGGCTCATCGCCTCCAGCGCCACCAGCGGCAAACCTTCGGTGGAGGAGGGCATGGTCACCAGATCGCAGGCCGCGTACACGCGCCGCGTTTCGGGAACGAAGCCGAGGAAGCGCACGTCGAGCCCCTCTGCTTCGGCGCGGAGGTGCGGCTCCAGCGGGCCCTCGCCGGCGACGAGCACCGTGGCAGGGACGCCCGCCCGGCGCAGCGCCCGGAACAGCCGCGCGTGCCCCTTCTCGACCGAGAGCCGCCCCACGAGCGCGACCACCTGGGCGTCCTCGGGAAGGCCCAGCGCGGCGCGGGCGGAGGCGCGCTCCTCCCCGGTGAGCAAATCGCGCGGCAAGATGCCGTTGGGGATGTGCCGCACCGGCGCGGTGTGGATCCACAGACGAAGCTGCTTCGCCAGGGACCGGGAGACGGCCGCCACGCCGCGCGTCGTGTTGCCCACCGCGCGCGCGAGGCTCTCGTACGCCATCAAGGGCAGCGTGGCCCCGGTGTCGCCGTGCCAGGTCGCCACCACCGGGACGCCCGCGTGCGCCGCGGCGAGCGCGCCCATGCACAGGCTCTTGTAGTCGTGCGCGTGCACGAGCCCCACCTGCTCGTCCCGAAGCCTGCGCGCCAGCGTCCGCACCGCGTTCACGTCCGCGCGGCCGCGCGTCTCCAGGACCCACAGCGGGAGCCCGCGCCTGCGCGCCTCGTCACCGAAGGGGTCCTCGCGCTGGGTGCGCACCACGCTCCCCACGATGGGCGTGAAGCCGTGGGGCGTGGCGGAGGCGAGGTCCAGCAAGGCGCGGTCCGCGCCATAGAGTCCGCAGCTCTGCCGCAGGTGGAGGATGCGCATCAGGCGGCTCCCTGGGTGGCGCGCCGCGAGACGCGCCGGTAGAGCGAGGCGTACTGCTCCGCCATCGCATCAACGGAAAACCTCTGCACCCGCTCGCGGGCCTGCATCCCCAGCCTCGAGCGCAGGTCCCCGTCCTCGATCAGCCGCCGCATCGGGCGGGCGAAGTCCGCGGCGCCGGGCGGGACGAGCAGCGCGGTCCGGTCCTCCTCGTGGAGCTCACGGATGGCGGGCAGGGCCTGCGCCACCGTGGGCAGCGCGGCGGCCATCGCCTCCATCATCGAGAGCGAGCGGCCCTCGCGCCGGGAGGGCTGGACGTAGACGTCGAGCGCGGGCAGCAGGCGGCTGGCGTCGACGATCTCGCCGGCGAAGTGGACGCGCGGATGCCCCGTCCGGGCCAGCCGTTCCCGAAGCGCCGGCTCCCAGTCCCCGGTGCCGATGAGCACGAGGTGGACGTCGCGGTCGTGCTCCCGGACGAACTCGCGGGTGAACGCGTCGATGAGCAGGTCGGTGCCCTTCTCCGGATGGAGCCGGCCGAGGTACCCGAACACGCGCGCCCCCTCCGGTAGCTTCAGCACCCGCCGTGCCTCCGCGCGATCCGCGGGCGTGGGCAGAGCCCCGAGCGGGACCCCGTTGCCGATCAGCTCCACCGGGGTGGTGGGCGGGGCCCAGCCCTTCACGCAGGTCTTCACCTCGTCGCCGCAGGCGATCAGCGCGTCCGTCATCAGCGACGCCGCCAGGGACGCGCCCCAGTTCAGCCCGGAGGGCGTGGCGATCTGATGGAAGGTGGCCACCGCGCGGGTCCTCGGAGAGAGAGCGCGCGCGGAGACCGCGTTGAGCCACGGCCCGAGGTCGTGGGCGTGCACGACATCTATCTGGTTGTTGCGCAGCGCCTGGCCGATCCCGTGGATGGCCTGCGGCGACATCCCGCGCACCATCCCCAGGTAGTCGACCGGGATCCCCTTCTGCCGCAGCTCGTCGCGCACCGCGCCGTCGCGGCCGAAGGCGATGACCCTCGGCTCCACGCCCTGCCGGCGGCCTGCCTCGCACAACCGCACCACCACCTGCTCCAGGCCGCCCATCATCAGCCCGTGCATCACGTGTGCGACCCGCACCGTCCCTGTCCGCCCCGTATCCACGCGGGCCAGAAGCTAAGCAGCGGCCCCCCATCGCCAACTGCCCGCCACCATTGAGGTCCCCGCGGTGGCGCGATCCGGCATGGGGATGTCTGCTATCCGGCGTAAGCCCCGCGCGCAGGGGGGGCGGGCGTGCGAGGGCGCGGGTGCCCGGCGTGCTTGATTAAAGAGGTCGCGTTAGGCATTGCGACCACAGTCATCCGCCCTTAGGAGCATCCCATGGTGAACATCCAGCTCGAGTGGACCCCGAACCCCAGCACCCTGAAGTACGT
>CAZCWA010000516.1:0-3808 GCA_964502265.1 uncultured Myxococcaceae bacterium
ATGGCGAAGGTCACCACCGAGCCCGAGCCCGCGTTGATGAGCACGGTGCTCCACGAGGCGGCGCACAACCTCGGGCCGTCACACGAGTACAAGGTGAAGGGGAAGGTGGACGACGAGATCTTCGGCGGGCCGCTCGCGTCGATGATGGAGGAGCTCAAGGCGCAGACCGCGGCGCTCTACTTCTCCGGCTGGCTGGCGGAGCGCGGCATCATCACCGCCGAGGACGCGCAGAAGTCGAACCTCCGAGACGTCGCCTGGGGCTTCGGTCACATCTCGCGCGGCATGTACACCGCCACCGGAAGCCCGCGGCCGTACAGCCAGCTCGCGTCGATCCAGTTGGGCGCGCTGCACAAGGGCGGCGTGCTGGTGTGGAAGGCGGAGGAGAAGGCCGCCAACGGTGAAGACACCGGCTGCTTCGAGGTCGAGCTGTCGAAGTGGAAGCCGACGATCGATGCGCTCGCCGGCCGCGTGCTCAAGGCGAAGGGGAGCGGCGACAAGGCCTCCGCGGAGAAGATGAAGGCCGAGTTCGTCGACGCGCAGGACACGTGGTCAAAGCTGCGCGAGACGATCAGCGAGCGCTGGCTGCGTGCGCCCAAGGCGAGCTTCGTCTACTCGGTGAAGCGGTAGGTGCCGCTACCCGGTGGCGCGGACCAGGCCGTGTCCGCCCACCGGGATGGTCTCGAAGCGCTCGCCGAAGCCTGCGATGAGCGGCTTCGCTCGTGAGATCGCCGCCTGCACCGCGGGCAGCCCCAGCGAGGCGCGGTGGCTCTCGGCAGAGTCCCACGCCTCGGTGATCCAGATCGCGTCCGCGTCCGTCGGGTCGAGCGCGATCACGTAGCTGAGGCAGCCGGGCATCGCCTGCGTGCCCTCGCGAAGGAGCGCGATCACCGCGTCCCGCTGCCCCGGCACCGTCTTCATCTTGCCAATCAGTCCGTACATCCGGTCCACGTAGCACGGCCCGGAAACAGACGGTTGAAGCGGGTGCCTCTGGAGGCCGTTGCCGCGGGCGCGTTAGCGATCGGCTGCCATGTCCGTCCGCCCCGTCCCCGAGGTCCGCATCCGCGCGGTGAACGACGCGCCGTACGACCCGCGTGGCCAGTACGTGCTGCACTGGATCACCGGCTCGCGGCGGGTGCGGTGGAGCTTCACGTTGCAGCGCGCGGTGGAGCTGGCGGAGCGGTTCGACAGGCCGGTGCTGGTCTTCGAGTCGGTACGCGCCGGCTACGCGTGGGCGAGCGACCGGCTCCACACCTTCATCCTGCAGGGGATGGCGGAGAACCGCCGGCGGCTCTCGAAGCGATCGAAGGCGGGCTACTACGCGTACGTCGAGCCTCGGCCGGATGATGACAAGGGCCTGCTGGTGGAGCTCGCGCGCCACGCCTGCGCTGTCGTCACCGATGACTTCCCCGCCTTCTTCCTCCCCCGCATGGTCGCCTCGGCCGGGATGCGCGTGCCGGTGCGGTTGGAGGCGGTGGACGACAACGGGCTGCTCCCGCTTCACGCGACGAGCCGCACCTTCCCCACCGCGTTCTCCTTCCGCGCGTTCCTGCAGAGGGAGCTGCCGCGCTACCTCGGGGACGAGCACACGCCGCTGCCGGATCCGCTGAAGGGCACGCGCATCCCCGCCTTCGATGAGATTCCGAAGAGCGTGTTGAGGCGGTGGCCGGAAGCGTCCGACGCGCTGCTCGCCGCGACGCCGGAAGCGCTCTCTGCGCTGGAGATCGATCACAGCGTCCCGAAGGGGCGCTTCCATGGCGGCAGCGGGGAAGGAGACCGCAAGCTCGAGGAGTTCGTGAGCGCGCGCCTGGAGCGCTACCCGGAGCTGCGGAACCAGCCGGAGGTGGGGGGGACCAGCGAGCTCTCGCCGTACCTGCACTTCGGTCACGTCGCCGCGCACCAGGTGTTCGCGGCCATCCGCGAGCGCGAAGAGTGGACGCCGCAGAAGCTCACCGGCAAGAGCGCGGGCGGCAAGCGCACAGGCTTCTGGAAGATGAGTGAGGAGGCCGAGGCGTTCCTCGACGAGTTCATCACCTGGCGCGAGCTCGCCTACAACTTCGTGCACAAGCGGGAGGACCACCGCTCCGTCGACGCGCTCCCCGGCTGGGCGAAGGCGACGCTGAAGGCACACGAGGCGGACCCGCGGCCGGCGCAGTACTCGCTGAAGGAGCTGGAGGAGGCGCGCACCCACGACCCGCTCTGGAACGCGGCGCAAAGACAGCTCGTGCGCGACGGCTGGTTCCACAACTACCTGCGCATGTTGTGGGGGAAGAAGATCCTCGAGTGGTCGCCTTCACCGCGCGAGGCCCTGCGCACGATGGAGCACCTGATGAACCGCTACTCGCTCGATGGCCGCAACGCCTGCAGCTACGCCGGCTTCCAGTGGGTGCTCGGGCAGTTCGACCGCCCGTGGGGACCGGAGCGCCAGGTCTTCGGGAAGGTCCGCTACATGTCCTCGGAGAACACCGCGAGGAAGCTCAAGACGAAGGGGTACGTGGCGAAGTACGGGCCCTGACGCGACCTGTCCGACAGCGGAGAGGGATCCGCCGGCAGCCACAGCTCCGCGGACACGTAGCCGACGAACAGCTCTCCCGCGAGCCTCGATGCGCCGGTGCGGTCCCGGTAGCGCACCCAGTCGTTGATCACCTTGCCCGTCTCGTCCTGCCGCACGCCCGGCCGTGAAGGATCCAGTCGCGCGCGCGCCACACCCTTGCCGCCGCGGTGGATGAAGGTCACCACCCCTTCCTCGTCGACCGACTCGACGACGCCCACGTGAGTGAGCCCGTCGTTCACCTTGCCATCGCGGTTGCGATCGTAGGTCTCGCGGAAGATGACCAGGTCGCCGGGCACCGGCGGTCCTTCGTGGAAGGCACCGTTCGCCACCGCCGTCCGCCACATCGCGGTGACCGCGTTGTCGCCCCGCTCGACCCGCAGGCCCGAAGGCTCGCCACCTGCGGCGCGGTACGCCAGGCGCACCAGCCCCGAGCAGTCATCCGGCACGCTCCGGGTCTTCGCGCGCAACGACCTCAATCCGACCAGCGCCGCCGCTTCCTCGACCGCGCGCTGGCGGGCGAGGAGCGCCCGCGGCTTCACCGGCTCCGGTTCGGGTTCGGGCTCAGGGAGAGCCTCTGGTCCCGGTACCGGCAGGTCGGCCAGCTCGACCGGGGCCTCCTCCGGCAACTCGTCGCGCACGGCCTGCCGCGGCGCGACGCAGCCGGCGACCATCGCGATGCAGGCGCACGAGACGAGGAGCGCACGAGGTGACGTACCCAAGCGGTCCCCACTTAGCCCACGCGTTCATCTGTGCCAAAAGGCCTCGCATGACCCGCACCAGCCAGCGCAGCAGCGAGCTCTTCCAGAAGGCGAAGACCCTCCTCCCCGGCGGCGTGAACTCGCCCGTCCGGGCCTTTCGTGGCGTCGGCGGCGACCCGGTGTTCTTCGCCAGCGGCGAGGGCGCCTGGCTCACCGACGTGGATGGCAACCGGTACGTGGACTACGTGGGCTCGTGGGGCCCGCTGATCCTCGGGCACGCGCACCCGAAGGTGACGCAGGCGATCATCGAGGCGGCCCAGCGAGGCACCTCCTACGGCGCGCCCCACGCGGGCGAGGTCTCGATCGCGGAGACCGTCCGCCGCTTCTTCCCCTCGATGGAGAAGATGCGGATGGTCTCCTCCGGCACCGAGGCCACCTCCGGCGCGGTCCGGCTCGCGCGCGGCGCGACGAAGCGGGACGCGATCCTCAAGTTCGAGGGCTGCTACCACGGCGCGTCCGACTCGTTCCTCGTCAAGGCGGGCAGCGGGGTGGAGACGCT
>CAZCWA010000517.1:0-3803 GCA_964502265.1 uncultured Myxococcaceae bacterium
TGACGGCACGCACGCCATCGCGCTGAGCGCCACCAACCCGGCGGGCGAGGATCTGCAGACGCTGGTCCTCACCGTTCGCACCACGCCGCGGATCACCTCTTCGCTCGCGGTGGACGCGGTCGTCGGTCAGTCCTTCAGCTACGCGCTCACCGCCTCCGGCACCGATCCCACGCTCTCCGCGACGGGCCTGCCGTCGTGGGCCACCTTCAGCGAAGGCCGCATCACCGGCACGCCCACCGAGGACGGCGTCCACAGCATCTCGCTGCGCGCCTCGAACGGGGCGGGCGAGGACGCCCAGACGCTGGTCCTCACCGTGCGCACGGTGCCGGAGATCACCTCCGCGCTCGTCGCGGACGCGGTGGTCGGCCGGGCCTTCCTCTACACGCTCACCGCCTCGGGGACCGAGCCTGTGCTCGCCGTGAGCGGCCAGCCGTCGTGGGCCACCTTCGACGCGGCCACCGGTGCGCTCACCGGCACGCCCACCGGGGACGGCACCTTCACCGTGCAGCTCTCCGCCACCAACCCGGCGGGCGCGGCCACCGAGTCGCTCACGCTCACCGTCCGCACCGCGCCGCAGATCACCAGCGCGCTCGTGGCGCACGCGGCGCTGGGCTCGCCCTTCCGCTACACGCTCACCGCGTCGGGCACCTCGCCCATCACCCTGGGCGCGTCCGGATTGCCGGCCGGCCTCTCCTACGCGGACGGCGAGATCAGCGGCACCCCGACCGTGACCGGGACCTTCTCCATCACGCTCACCGCGCAGAACGCGGCGGACACCGACACCCAGACCCTGCAGCTCGAGGTGCGTGGCACCGTCGCCGCGCCGGGCGTGGGTTCGCCTTCTCCGGGCGAGTCGCTGAACGACGACACGCCGACGCTCACCGGCACCACCTCGCCCGATGAAGAGGGCGGCACGATCACCGTCGCAGGCCCGGGCGGCGAGACCCTGTGCACGGCGACCATCGCGCAGGACGGCACCTGGTCCTGCACGCTGCCCCCGCTCGCCGAGGGGCCCCACACCGTCACCGTCCGTGTGACCGATCCCAATGGCGTCCCCGGCACCCAGGAACAGACCGTGTCCTTCGAGATCGACGTCACCGCGCCGGCGCTTCCGGTGTGGACGACGCCGGATGAGGACGCGCGCCTGAACGATCCCTCGCCGCTGCTCTCCGGCACCGCCGAGCCGCTCGCCGAGGTGCGCGTGTTCGACGGCCAGGACCTCGTTTGCAGCACGAGCGCGGACGCGGCGGGCCTGTGGTCCTGCCTCCCGCTGCAGCCTCTGGCCGAGGGCGCGCACACGCTCACCCTCCGCGCCCTCGACGAGGCGGGCAACGTGTCGGCCGGTGCCGACCGTGACCTGGTGATCGACCTCACCGCGCCCTCCGCCCCGGCCCTTCAGCAGCCGCTGGACGGCGCCCACATCTCGGGCCCGACCCCGACCCTCACCGGCCAGGCCGAGCCAGGCAGCGAGGTCACCGTCCGCATCGACGGCCAGGTTGTCTGCGTGGTCATCGCGAACGTGGACGGCCGCTTCACCTGCCGGGTGAACGATCCCCTCCCGGACGGGCCGCACGCGGTGTCCATCACCACCGTCGACGAGGCGGGCAACGAGAGCGACGCGGGCCAGTTCACCTTCACCGTGGACACCGTGAACCCGCCCACCCCGCAGCTCACGCAGCCGCTGAACGGCGAGTCCATCGCCCTCACGCAGCCCCAGTACACCGGCACCGGCGAGCCGCACTCGACCGTGACCGTGCTGGTGGACGGGACGCTGGCCTGCACCGCCGTCGTCGCCGAGAACGGGAGCTGGAAATGCACGCAGCCGTTCCCGCTCGCGGACGGGCCGCACACCGTCAGCCTCACCGCGACGGATCGCTCGGGACGTCCGAGCGCGCCGGGGACCTCCGGCTTCATCGTGGACACGCGCGCGCCGGCCGCACCGGTGAACCAGCCGGTAGGCGAGGGGGACATCACCTCCACCTCCACCCCGAGGTTCTCCGGCACCGCCGAGCCGCACAGCACGGTGGACGTCTACGTCGACGGTGAGCGCGTCTGCACCGCGCAGGCGGACTCGCAGGGGACCTGGTTCTGCACCTCGACCGTGGCGCTCTCCGACGGCACGCACGAGGTCACGGTGGTGAGCCGCGACGCGGCGGGCAACACCAGCTCCGAGACGACCTCCACCTTCGAGGTCGACACGAAGGCCCCCGCGAAGCCGGTGGTCTCCGCGCCCCGCACCGACGGCGGCCTGGTGACCGACGCGCAGCCCACCTTCGGCGGCACCGCCGAGCCCGGCAGCGAGGTCACCGTGCGCGTGGACGGTGAGGTGGTCTGCACCGCCGTCGCCGACGCGTCCGGCGCGTGGACCTGCACGCCGTCCGAGCCCATCGAGCCCGGGCCGCACACCGTCACCATCGAGGTGAAGGACGCGGCGGGGAACACCTCGAGCGTCACCGGCACCTTCGACGTGCGCCTCGAGCGCGGCGAGCTGGACGACCCCACCGCGGGCGGCACGCCGGGCAGCAGCACGAACAACGGGAAGGTGAGCGGCAAGGCCACCCCGGGCGCCACCGTCGTCATCTATGTCGATGGCGTGGAGGTGGGCCGCACCGAGGCGGACGAGAACGGCGACTGGTCGTTCACGCTGCCCCTGCTCGACGGCGGCGAGCACACGGTGGAGGTGGGCGTGCTCGACGACACCGGCCGCGAGGTCCACCGCACCGCGCCGACGAAGCTCCAGGTCCGCAAGCCGGAGATCGCGCTCGGCGGCGGCGTGGGGTGCTCGTCCACCGGCGGCGGGAGCCTCTCGCTGATGGCGCTGCTCTTCGCGGGCGCGGCGCTGCTCCGGTCGCGGATGCGGGTGGCGAGGGTGCTGCCCGTCGCGCTCGCGGTGGCGTCGGTGGGGATGCTCGCCGGCGGTGAGGCGAAGGCGCAGCCGCGGGTGGAGGGCTTCGAGCTGGAGCAGCTCTCCTGGAACCCGGCCGCGAACGGCGGAATGCTGGTGGGCGGCGCCGACCTCGGCGGGCCCGGCCAGTGGCGGGTGTCCGCGTCGCTCGGGTACCAGAACAGCCCGCTGAAGTACTTCGAGGACGGGGTGAACCGCGCCACGCTGGTCGAGCACCGGTGGACCACCGTGTTCGGCGGCGCGTACGCGGTGACCCGGAGGTTCGAGCTCGGCGGCTGGGTGCCGGTGATCGCGTACCAGAACGGCGCCACCCTGCGCTCCGAGCTGGGCGAGGTCGTGGTCTCGCCGGTCGGCCGCGGGATGGGCCTGGGCACGCCGTGGCTGCAGGGCCGCTACGGGCTGCTCTTCGAGGCGGACGGCGCGCCGTTCGATCTCGGCGTGGGGCTCGCGGTGGGCCTGCCGTTCGGGAGCCGGCCCCTGCTCGCGCGCAACCAGGGCTTCGCGCTCGCGCCGAGGGTGGGCGCGGGCAAGCGGCTCGGCGCCACCCGCGTGGCGCTGGAGCTGGGCGGCGTGGTCGCCCCGCAGGCCGCGGAGCTGCTCACCGAGCTGGACGGCGGGGCGGTGGATCGCATCGGCAGCCGGATCGAGGCCGGGCTGGGCGTGACGTCGCTGGGACAGGGGCTGCGCGGCGAGCTGTCCGCGCGGCTGCACGTCCCGCTCGCGGGCCAGTCGCCGAACGTGGAGGTCCTCGCGGGCGTGCGCTACCCCATCGCCGGCATGCAGGTGTTCGCGCTGGCCGGCCCCGGCTTCGGCAACAGCCCGGGGACCCCGGCCGTGCGCGCCATCGCCGGCGTGTCCTTCGAGGGCGGGAAGCGGGACATCTGCCGCGCGGACGGGC
>CAZCWA010000518.1:0-3798 GCA_964502265.1 uncultured Myxococcaceae bacterium
CAGCCGCGCGGCTGTCAGCTTCAGTGACGTGGTCGAAGGGCCGCTCTTCGCGCGCGAGACGATGGCCTGCGCGACGGAGGCGAGCAGCCGCCCCGGCATCTTCGCCTGCTCCACGGGGAACCTCCTCGGAGTTACGTGCGGCCTACCGGAAGACTCGCGAGCAGGATCCGGTTGCGCCCGTCGTGCTTCACCTTGTCCGGGTTCTTCAGCTCCATGCGCCGGTCGGTCTGCGGCTGCCAGAAGCCGATCCACACGTTGTACGCGCGCACGTTGGAGGTGGGCGGGATGTAGAGCGACACGGTGTCCGACACGGTCTCGCCCTGCTTCCACGCGGTGGTCGGATGCGTGCCGCCGGCCGGCGCGTGATCGAGGTTGATCCGCTCGCTGCGCCCCTCCGCGTCCTCCACGTGAACGAAGACCATGTAGTCCTCGTTGATGGGCTCGAGCACCTTGTAGAAGGCGGTGATCTTCACCGTCTCGCCGGGCAGCGCGCGGCCCGGCTCGAGGCGCGCCCCCAGCACCTCCACCTTCCCGTCCAGCACCGCCCCGAGCTGCGTGGAGAGCGGCGGCACGTTGGAGACCACCGCGGCCGGCGCGGGACGGTTGCGGGGACCACCGCTTCCGGGCGCCTCGATGATGCAGCCGGTGGAGAGGAGGGCGAGGGCGGTTGCGGCGGTGCCGAGCAGGCCCCGGAAGGAGTCGCGGCGCATGCGCGAGGCATAGCGCACAGTTCCGTGCATCCGCCACCTCGCGATGGTGTATGTGCGCCCGGTGCGCCTCGACATGCTTCCGACCGAGTTGGCCCACGCCGTCCTCGCGCAGGTGACGCCCGAGCAGGACCCGGCGCCGGCGCAGGATCAGCCCGCGGCCCCTTCGCCCACGCCTCCAACGCCGGCCCCCGGACCGGTGGAGACGGTCCCGTCCCAGCCCGTGCCGCCCACCACGGGCACCGGCGCCGAGGGCAGCGACCTGGGCAACTGGATCGGCGGCGGCGTGCTGCTGGCGCTGGTGGTGCTGGCCGCGCTCGCGCTGCGCAAGGTCCGCCGTCGACGCCGGGAACCCGAACCCGCGCGTCCCGTCGAGGTGAAGGAGAAGCCCGCGCTTCCGGAGGAGACGCACCCGCCGGTGCTGCGCGTGGAGCTGCCGCCGAACGAGGCGGAGCTGGCGCGACGAGCGGAGGCGGACGAGGCGCACCGCAAGGCGGAGGAGCTGGCGCGCAAGCGTCGCGAGCTGGCCGAGGCCGCGGCCCACGCCCAGGCGTCGGAGAAGGCGCGGATCGAGGCGGAGGCGCGCGCGGTCAAGGAGGCGGAGGAGGAGGCCAAGCGCGACGAGTACCGCGCGAAGAAGGCGGTCGAGCGCGAGGAGCGGGAGCGGCACAAGCGCGAGCGCGAGGAGGCGGAGCGCCAGGCACGAGAGGCCGCCGAAGAGGCGAAGCGTCAGCTCGAGGCGGAGCGTCAGCGGCTGCTCGAGGAGGAGCGCAAGAAGGTCAAGGCGCAGGCCGGACGCACGCTGGCGGACGGTCTCGGCAAGACGCGCGAGCAGGGCTTCATGGCCAGGCTCAACCAGCTCTTCGGCTCGGCGCGCGAGGTCGACGAGTCGGTGCTGGGCGAATTGGAGGAGACGCTCTTCACCGCGGACATCGGCGTGCGGACGGCCTCGACGCTGGTGGACGTGGCGCGCGAGAAGGCGAAGAAGAACGAGCTGACCTCCAGCGAGGGCATGAAGGCGCTCATCCGCAGCGAGGTCGAGCGCATCGTGAACCTGCCGATCCCGAAGCGGCTCGAGGGCGGGGGGCCGCCGCACGTGGTGATGGTGGTGGGCGTCAACGGCGCGGGCAAGACGACGACCATCGGCAAGCTGGCGGCGAAGCTGACCGGTCAGGGCAAGCGGGTGATCGTGGCCGCGGGGGACACCTTCCGCGCGGCGGCCGCGGAGCAGCTCGACGTGTGGGCGGACCGCGCGAAGGCGCAGGTGGTCCGAGGACCCGAAGGCGCGGACCCGGGCTCGGTGGTGTTCGACGCGGTGAAGCAGGCGCGGGATGCGGGCGTGGACGTGGTCATCGCCGACACCGCGGGCAGGCTCCACACCAAGGCGCCGTTGATGGAGGAGCTGAAGAAGGTCCGGCGCGTGATGGACAAGGCGCTGCCCGGCGCGCCGCACGAGGTGCTGCTGGTGGTGGACGCGACCATGGGCCAGAACGCCATCGCCCAGGCGAAGCAGTTCCACGAGGCGGTGGGCGTGACCTCGCTCGCGCTCACCAAGCTGGACGGCACCGCCAAGGGCGGCGTCATCATCGGCATCTGCGACGAGCTGAAGCTCCCGGTCGCCTGGGTCGGCGTGGGCGAGGCCGTGGAGGACCTGCGCCCGTTCGAGCCGAAGGAGTTCGTGGCCGCGCTGTTCGATTGAGCAGCGCGGGAGCCGCTAGCCGCGGCCCGCGGCCTTCCCGCCGAGCCGCGCCTTGAGGAACTCCTCGCCGTGCCGCGCGAGGTACTCCTCGTAGGTGCCGGTGAAGTCCATCAGCCCGAACGGCGTGAAGGCGAACAGGCGGGTGGCGAAGGTGGAGATGAGGTCCTGGTCGTGGGTGACCACGAACGCGGTGCCCTCGTACTTCTGCAGCGCGTCGCCGAGCGCCACGATCGACTCGAGGTCGAGGTGGTTGGTCGGCTCGTCGAGCACCAGCACGTTGTCCTTCGTCAGCATCAGCCGCGAGAACACCAGCCGCACCGCCTCGCCGCCGGAGAGCGCGTGGGTCGGCTTCTCGCCCTCCTCGCCGCGGAAGAGCATCCGCCCCAGAAGCCCGCGCACCTCCTGGTTGTCCGCCTTGGTGTCGAAGGAGTGCAGGTAGGACGCGACGGTGGTGTCGGTGGGGATCGTCTCGCGGTGGTCCTGGCCGAGGTAGCCCACCGACGCCTCGTGGCCCCAGGTGATGGTGCCCTCGTCCGGCTGGAGCTCGCCCACCAGCATCTTGCACAGCGTGCTCTTGCCCACGCCGGTGGGGCCGATGATCGCGACCTTCTCGCCGCGGGTGACCAGTGCGCGGAAGTTCTCGCACACCACCACGTCCGGCCAGCGCTTGGAGACCTCCTCGATCATCAGGGTCTGCTTGCCCGAGGGCCGCTTCTGCTCGAACCGGATGAAGGGGCGCTCGATGTTGGAGCGCTTGAGGTCCGAGAGCTGGAGCTTCTCGATCTGCTTCTTGCGGCTCTGCACCTGCGAGGCGCGCGTACCGGCGGAGAAGCGGGCCACGAAGTCCTGGAGCTGGGAGATCTTCTTCTTCTTCTCCTGGTTCTCGGTCTCGACACGGTTGCGCACCTGCGCCTTGGCCATGACCATGTCGTCGTAGCCGCCGGTGTAGGTGATGATCGACTCGTAATCGATGTCCGCGATGTGCGTGCACACCGCGTTCAGGAAGTGCCGGTCGTGCGAGATGGTGATCAGCACGCCCTCGTAGCCGACGAGGAAGCGCTCGAGCCAGCGGATGGAGTCCAGGTCGAGGTCGTTGGTGGGCTCGTCCAGCAGCAGCGCGTCCGGCTTGCCGAACAGGGCCTGCGCGAGCAGCACGCGGACCTTGAGGCCGCCGGGGATCTCCTTCATCAGCTTCGAGTGCAGCTTCTCGCCCACGCCGAGGCCGGCCAGGAGCACGCCCGCCTCCGCCTCGGCCGAGTAGCCGTCCTCCTCCGCGATGACGCCCTCGAGGTCGGCCAGGCGCATGCCGTCCTCCTCGGTGAACTCGCCCTTGGCGAGCAGCGTCTCCTTCTCCTGCAGCGCGTCCCACAGGGGCTTGTTGCCCATCAGGAC
>CAZCWA010000519.1:0-3798 GCA_964502265.1 uncultured Myxococcaceae bacterium
CTGCCCGTCTGGAGCACCTCCTCGTCGGGGGCGTGCGTGGCGAACGCCGCGAGTCCCTGCTCCTCGTCCGTCCCGCGCGCGTGAAGGCCCCTGACCGGCGAGGTCACCGCGGCACCGGAGGCGTCCACCAGCGCAGCCCACGTCGCCTCCGGGGTCTGTGCCGCGAGGATGCCCAAAGAGCGCAGCAGCGCCTCCTCGTCTCCGCCGGCGAGCTCGGAGAAGTCCACCGACTCGCTGAAGGTCGCCACCGCGCGTGCGGCACCGTCGAGCCCGGACTCGAACTCGCGCGCCAGGGAGCGGGCGGTGGTGAGGTAGAGCGCGTCGAGCTGCGCCGCGAGGACCGCGCCGGCCCGGGGGACGGTCACGCCGGTGGAGAGCAGCAGCGGACCGGCGCTGGCCAGCGCGAGCAGGAGGGACAGCTTGTAGGCGAGGCGCATGCGTCTGTGGCACCTTAGCGCCTTGTGAGGATGGAGACGCGCAGCGCGGTTGCGGGCACAGGGCTCCGGGTCTGCGCTCTTCTGATGATGGCCACGTGGCTCGGCGCCGGTTGCCGGTGCGGTGAGGCGCCCGGGCCGGTGACGGTCGAGTATGTGCAGCCCCGACAGCCGGTGACGCCTCCGGTCGATGACGCGCCGGACGACGCGGTGCAGGACTCCAACGAGGTTCGGGTGGTCGAGGCCGCTGGCCGGGTGGAGGTGAAGCGCGGGACGGCATCGGACTGGAGCGCGGTGAAGGTGGGCGACCGGCTCGGCGAGGAGGACTCGGTGCGGACCTTCGAGGACTCGCGGCTGGAGATCGAGCTCGCGGACATCCGGGTCACGGTGGAGGAGCGCTCCGAGCTGCGCGTTCGCGAGGTGACCGAGACGGTGCTGCGTGCGGCCTTCCGGGGACGCGTGCAGTCGCGGGTGACGGAGAACCGGGGCAACGCGCTCGAGCTGCAGGTCGAGGGGACCGACACCACGCTGCGCACTGAAGGCGGCGTCTTCGCGGTGAACGCGGACGGGCGTGGCGCGGTGGCGGTGGCGACGGTAAGCGGCAAGGTGGACTTCAGCGCGCGCGGCCGCACGGTCACGCTGCGCGAAGGCCAGGTCAGCCACCAGGTGGGGGACGCGCCGCCAGAGGCGCCGCGGTCCGCGCTCGAGCGCGTGCTGCTCAGCGTGCAGTGGCCGGGGAAGAAGGAGACGAACGCGGCGGAGGTGCCGGTGAGAGGCGTGGTGGAGGTGGGGTCGCGGGTGCGCGTGCAGGGCCAGTACGTCGAGGTGGACGCGAAGGGCCGCTTCACCGCGCGGGTCCGCTTGAAGCAGGGAGAGCAGACGGTGGCGGTGGTGGCGACCGATGTGCTCGGACGGCATGCGCGGGACGAGACGCGGCTGGTGGTGGACCGGCGCGCGCCTTCCGTGAACAGGGAGAACCGCCCTTGGGAGTAGCGCTCGCCGTGGCCGTCCTGACCGCCGCGCTCCCCGCTGCGCTGGAGCTGGAGGCGCGGCCGGGGCACGTCGAGGCGGGTGCAGCCTCAGTCGATGGCGAGGGGGTCCTTCTCCGGCTGCGCTTCCCGGAGGCGAAGGGGAAGGGCACGCAGGTGAGCCTCGTCGCCAGCGCCGGCGAGGTCGGCCCGCTGCGTCCGGTGGAGGGAACAGACCCGCGCGAGCCGCCCACCGAGTGGACCGCGCACTACCGTCCACCGCCACAGCGATATCCGCAGGTGGTCATCCTCCACGCCGCCGCCGCGCTGGAAGGCGATGTCTACACCGTGCCGCTGGTCCTCCCGGTGCACGGCCGCGACACCCTCAAGCTGCGCACCAAGCCGCACGCGAAGCTCACCGTCACCGTGGCAGGCCGGACGTTCGGGCCGGCGCGAGCGGACGCGAGGGGCGAGGTGGAACTCACCGTCCTCGTGCCGCCCGGCGTGGACACCGCGATCGTGCGCTCGGAGGACCGGCTCGGGAATCGAACCACACGGTCGTTGCCGCTCCACCCGCCGCCGTTCCCGAGGGCCTTCGCGGTGGTGGCGCACCCGTCGCGGTCTGCTTCCTGGGCGGACAGGGCGCCAACGGTGTTGGAGGTGATCGCCGTCACCCGGACGGGCGCGCCCCTTCCCGCTTCGGAGATTCACGGCGTGCGGGCGGAGCGGGGTGTGGTCGAGGCACTCCAGGTCACCCGACCGGGACGGGCGCTGGCGCGGTACCGGGCGCCTCGGGCAGTGGGCGATGGGCTCGACGCGCTGAGCGTGGAGCTACGCCGGGCATCGAGCGCGCGCGGTGGCGGCAAGGTCGTGGTGCTGCCCGGGCCGCCCGCGGAGGTGGAGGTCGCGCTGCGTCCGCCGGAGTTCGTCGCCGGCGTTCACGAACACCTCGCGGTCGAGGTGCAGGTGCGCGACGCGGCGGGCAACGTGGTGCCGGTGCCGCCGGACGTCCAGCTCGATTCCGAGGTGGGGCACATCGTGCTCGCGCCGGACGGAGAGCGACGGCTCGTCATCCCGCCCAGCCTGGCCGGCAAGACGCAGGCGCGGCTCACGGTGAAGGTGGGGACGGCGGAGGCGGTGACGGACGTTCCGCTGAGGGCCGGCGCTCCGGCGATGGGACGGCTCGCGCTGTCCAAGCGGATGGTTCGCGCAGGCGGGAGCGGGGCGGTGGGGGAGATCCTTCTTGCCGACGCGCACGGCAACCCGGTGACCGGCGCGTTGCTCGAGGTCCGGCTGGCGGCGAACGGCGCCGAGAGCCGTGCACGGGTGATCGAAGAGGGCGAGGGGCGCTACGCGTTGGCGTTGGAGGCAGGCGCGCGGTCGGCGGCGGGCGACGCATGGGTCGAGGTCCGCCCGCGGCAAGGGGAGCTCACCCTGACGCAGCCGGTGGTGGTGCTGCCCTTCCAGCGGGACGTGGGCCTGAGCGTGGGGGCGTGGCTCTCCGGCCACCACAACCTGGGTGCGGTGCAGGGGGCATCGCCGTCGGTGGAGCTCGCGCTGCGGCCCTCCCAACTTCCCATCGAGGCGCTGCTGCAGGCCGGGCTCTTCCGGTACGCGCCGGCGCGGCTGCCCCACGCGGGCGGGGACGAGGGCGTGATGCGGCGGATCGACGTGGACCGCCAGCAAGTCGCAGCGGGGGTGAGGGTGAGCCTCCCGATCGGCGCGCGGCTCTCGCTGCAGGCGTCGGCGCTCGGCGGCGCGAGCAGGACGCAGACCGCGATCACCGTCGAAGGACTGCGCGACGCGGCGCCGGAGGTGGCCGAGGCCGCGCGGTGGGATCCGGTGGTGCGCGGTGGCGCGGGCGTGTCGGTGCGTCTCGGACCGGGGCGGCTGATGCTCGAGGGCCGCGCCGGCTGGGCGCCTTCACGCGGGCAGGTGTCGGGCAACTTCGACGGGGCAGGCGCCGCCGTCGGCTATCTCGTCGAGGTCCGCTGATGATGCGTCCTGCGCTGCCCGTCCTCCCGCGGCTCTTCATCGTCGCGTTCCTCCCCCTGGCTGTCCTCTCAGGATGTGCCGACGCGCCGGCGGCCGCCGTCCCGCTCGAAGAGACCGCGCTGGCGGAGCGGCTTCGCTCGTCTTTTCGTTCCGAGGGCTGTGCGCACCTGACGGGGCGGGAGACGTGGCGCGCGCGCGTGGAGGCAGGCGGAGAAGTAGCCCTCACCGCGTGGTCTGCGCGCACGGCGAGCGAGAGCATCGCCGCGTGTGGACAGCCCGCCCGCGCACAGCCGAGTGGGACGCTGCGGTTGGTCACGCGCGAGGTGGCCGACTGGTCTGCTCAGGCCGGACGAGGCGGAGCTGCCCGGCCGGTGCTCGGCGGGGAAGGCGAGCTGTGGATC
>CAZCWA010000520.1:0-1589 GCA_964502265.1 uncultured Myxococcaceae bacterium
CGTCCGGGATGCCCTCGGGCGCGGGCGGCAGCTCCGGCAGCGACGCGGACACCGGGGACGGCGCGTAGACGGGCTCGGCCGGGGCCTCGGGGGCGGCGGCCTGCGGCGCGGGCGTGGCGGTGCGGGCAGGTGCCGGAACGGCCGCGGGCTGCGGTGCCGGGTCCGTGTCGGACGCGGCGGCGGCGGCGGGCTTGCGGAAGAGCACGAGGAAGACGAGCGAGAGCGCCGCCAGCACGCCGAAGAGGATCAGCGCCAGCGACTGGTAGCCGGCGAGCGCGGCGTTGAACCCGCTCAGCGAGACCAGGGTCACCACCTCCAGCGGCATCTGCGGGACCGCGGTGCGGGCGCCCACGAAGGACGCCGCGGCGCCGCCCATGACATCGCCTCCGGTCGCGATCGGGAGCTGGAAGGCGCCGGCCTTTCCGGACTCTCCGCGCACCACCACGGAAGGGGCGCCCGGCTTCACCGAGGCCGCCACCTCGCCGAGCCAGCCGCGCTGGGCCCCCGCGAGCTGCAGCACCTTGCCGTCGTGCACAAGGCCCATCACCGGAACCCCGGTGGCGGCCACCGCGCGCTCGAGCAGCTCCGGCGAGAACACCGGTCCGGCCACGATCGCCGTGGTGCCGTTGAGGCTCACCGCGTGCACGTGGTGGAGCGCATCGCCCACCTGCACCGTGAGGCCCGAAAGCCCGGCGGCGGAGAGCGCCTTCAGATCGAGGGCGCCGACGTCGAGCGACTCCGAACCGCGCGAGGCGATGGCGCCCGCGTCGTTCACCAGCGCGAGCACCAGCTCACCGCGGGCGTCCTCGGGCAGCGCGGCCTGGGCCACGGTGCGCAGTTCCGTCAGCTTCTCCGCCGTGACCTTCTGGCCGGCGGCGGGCGCGGAGGCCGAGGCGCCGAGGAGCGCGATGGCCGCGCCCTTCAGCTCCGCGTGGCGCTGCTGAAGACCGACCACCAGCGCGTGCGGCGCGGCCGCTGCCCGGTCCTGCGCGGCGCGCACCGCCTCCTTGCCGAGAGACGGCGAGAGAAGGAACAGGTGGGAACCCCAAACACCGAGCACCACCAGCGCAAAGACCAGAAACTTGACCCGAGCCATCGCCATCCTGGGAGGTTGTACGAGGGCCCGCTTATAGCCGCTGGTTTTCGGGATGGGCAATGTTCCGCCCATGGCCCGGCCGGTGACCTAGCTGGTGGGCGTGAGGTCGGTGGGCGATTCGTCGTAGCGACGATCCTGCGAGCGCTCCACCTGGCGGCGCACGGCGGTCTCGAGCCGGTCCCGCGCCAGGTCGATGGACTTGTAGATGTCCTCCGAGACCTCGGTCACGTGGACCGCCTGCCCGCGCGGAATGCGCATGGTGACGCTGCACTCCTTGTCGCGGCCGCCCTTGGGCCCGTTGTTGTCCCGCAGGTGGATCTCCAATTCAGCGGCCTCGGAGTCGAAGAAGCGGCTGATCGGGTCGACCAGGTGACTGTCGACGTGCTGCTTCAGGGCCTCGGACAACTCCAGGTGAACTCCCCTCAAATTCACTTTCATGCGCATCCTCCACATACTTAGGGTGGGCAGCAGGCGTCTCTGCGGCATCCCGTCG
>CAZCWA010000520.1:1689-3792 GCA_964502265.1 uncultured Myxococcaceae bacterium
GAGCGCTTCACCCGCACGCTCGACGAGGCGGGGATCCCCGTCTTCGCCCGCCCCCGCCGCGCGGGCACCGTGGACCTCATCACCTCCGGCGTCCCGGCCCCGTGGTGGGAGATCCTCGTTCCGGAAGAGCAGCTCTCGGAAGCCACGCGGCTGCTCGAGCGGGAGCGCGCGGACATCGAAGCCAATGCAGGAGAGGCGGCCGCGGCGGCGGAGGCCGAGTTCAACACGCCGCAGACGTAGGGCCTTCACGACGAGATGAAGGGGCGCCACCCCGCCCTTGCCAGCCGGGTGCGCGCTGTCCTATCGCCGGCGGATGGATCCGCTTCCCCAGGTGAGCCCCACCGCTTCGGTCACCTCGACGCTCATCACCGACACGTGTCCGGTGTGCGCGAGCACCGCCCGCGAGACCTGGGTCCACTTCGAGCAGCTCGGCTTCGATCGCTGCCGGGACTGCGGCAGCGTGTACCGCGCCTTCCTCACCACCGATTACGTGCCGGGCAGCGCGCTCTACGAGGGCGAGTACCACACGCGCAAGCGGGGCAAGCGGTGGGAGCATCGGGTCCGCAAGGCGCAGCGGCAGATCCTCGAAGCGGCGAGCTTCGGGAAGGTGGAGCGCTACCTCGACGTGGGCTGCTCGGTGGGCTTCATGGTCGAGGCCGGTCGCAGGCTCGGATTGCAGTCCGTTGGGACGGACATCTCCCTCGATGCGGTGGAGCGGGGGCGGGCGCGGGGGCTGGATCTGCGTCAGGGGTCGCTCGATTCCCTCCCCTTCGAGGGGGAGACGTTCGACCTGGTGACCATGCGCCACGTGCTGGAACACACGACCACGCCACGGCAGGCGCTCGCAGAGCTCCACAGGGTCCTCGCGCGCGATGGGCTGGCGCTGATCGCGGTTCCGGATCTCCGCTACTGGAAGGGCGACCGGAAGCGGCGCACCTACCGGTATTTCCGTCCCGACGATCTCGGCATCCAGCACTGCGTCTACTTCACCGAGGAGAGCCTTGCGCGGCTGCTCGAGGAGACCGGGTTCCGGATCCTCGCGCGCTCCAAGGCCTTCCGACGACCCTCCGTCGAGGCGCGCAGTCCGCTCCATCGGGCGTGGGAATCGGCTCGGGCCGCGGCCTATGGAGCCTGGTGTGGGCTCGGACGGACGCTGCGCCTGCGGCGCGAGCTCTGGTTCATCGTGAAGAAGGGCTGAGTCAGGGCGCGCCGGCGGAGAGGGTGGCGGCTTCGGTCAGTTCCGCGGCGGCGGGCTCCACCTTCGCCTCCTCATCCAGCTTCCCAGCGAAGAGCGTCTCGGCGGCTTCCCCTTCGGGGCGATGCGGGGCGCGGATCTCGTAGAGCGCGAAGCCCGCCACCGGCCACTTCCCGTACTTCGCGTTGCGGGTGACGAAGGTCTGCAGATCCTCGTCCACCACACGCCGGTAGTGGTTGCTGGCCGCGTGCCGCAGGTGGGGCCGGCCGCGCTTGTGGGTGAGCAGCCCGAGGTGGGTGATCCGCGTCACCTTGCGCGCCCGCTCCTCGCGGACGATCACCATCACGGTCCCCGCCGGCGCGCGCCGCGCGTGGTGGAGCACCTTGTCCAGCGGAAGCACCTCGAGCTCGAAGGTGCCCGTCACGTGGCGCTCCTCGGGCAGCGCCAGCAGCTTCGACGACGGGGTCTGCCAGCTCGCCCTGTCGATGACCTTGGAGGTCAACACCGCGTCCTTCCCCGCCAGCTCCCGGGTGATGGGCCGCAGGTAGCCCTTGCGCACGTTGTTGGGCAGCCACTGCGCCTCCATCAGGTGGTTGCGCGCGGCGTAGTCCGGCGTCCCGTCGATGTAGCGGATGTGCTGCATGCGCTCGGGGACCTCGGCCGGCGAGCGCGCGGTGGCCAGCGCCATCACCGCCTCCACATAGGTGAGACAGTCCACCGCGTCGAAGCGCACCAGCGGATCGGGATCGATCCCCTCCCCTTCTCCCAGCGGCGAGTGCACGTAGGGCGTGCCGAGAAAGCGCGCGGCGATCTCGTCCACGCGTTCGGACAACGCCGCCCCGCCCGGCTCGGCTTCCACCAGCCAGCGCGCCGTGGCGACCGGATTCTGCGGAGGCGCGGCGGCGAGC